>JAJDAB010000039.1 GCA_029262095.1 Candidatus Hydrogenedentota bacterium | reverse complement strand
TGCGCTCTACGTCGTGCGCGTGGGGAAACAGGACCGCCTGCGGATTCATGGGGCGCGGCTGCTGGCGCATTGGAACGCGAAACGGGTGTAATCGTATCGGCTGAGGCCGCAGCTGCGGCCACGGGCGCGGTTGCCGGCGCTTCATATTGCGCCAGGTCTGGTAACGGCTCGTCAGTCGACCCGACAAGCGCTACCACGGTTAGTACGTCGACCGTCACATCCGGGTCAATGATAATTTTGCGCAATACGCCGGAAGCGGTCGCTTCGCACTCAATTTCAGCCTTGTCCGTTTGAACGGAGAACAGTGGTTCCCCTTCAGAAACCTCATCGCCTTCTTGTTTGAACCATTCGACGATATAGGCCTCTTCAACGGATTGGCCAAGCTGTGGAAGTTTGATTTCGTTCATGATGGAGCCGAATTCTCGGGAGTCGTTGCGGGGCTGGATTCCTTGACGAGTTTGGCAAATGGGCTGGTGGGCGCGACCCCGCAAATATCGCGCAATACCGCGTCCCACCCCTGGGCGCGGAGCATGTCCTGCACGCTTTTCGCGCCCGAATCAGAGGCCTTATCGTAGCGGATCGCCGCCGCCGTCGCAAACGCAAGATGCCTCGGTTCCACGCCCTGCCCCAAACAACTGTTCGCCGCGCGAATGAATCGTTCGCTCGGCGACAGCTTGCGCAGGGGATCCCGCGCGACTCGCGCGACCGTGTCGAGCAAGGCCGGGTTTTCGAACCGGGACAGCAGATCTTCAGCATGTTCATTAAGCTGATCGATATCCTGCCCGTATTGACTTGCGAGGGCCGTCGCCGTTTCCTGCAGAACGCCCTGCGTCACATTCCGAACCGCGTCGTTTCGCATCGCTTGGTAGATGTACTCATCGCCGTGAAGGTTGCCTACATAAGCGGCTGCGGCGTGCGCGGCGTTGTGCATGAAGAGTTTTCGTTCGATCCAGAACGCAAACGGTGACTCGGCGTGCAGATGTGAGACATTCGGCAGTTCGCCAATGATTGCATCTGCGTCAACGGGCAACTCACAGTAGGGTTCGACCCGGACGCGCAACGGGTCACGATCCTGCTCCGTTTTAGCGCGTATGGGAACCATTCGACCGATTACTGTATCGACAAAAGCGATACGCTCATCAAAGGCCGCGACTAATCCGGGTTCCAGATGCGAGCGAACCACGTCCTGAAACGCGCTGGCGACGCCTGGCGGGTTCTCGCAAACTAGAATATTGAGCGGCGGATAGTCATCGCACAAGCGTTCGGCAAGGCCGGTAGCGAGCATTCGCGCGATGTGAGGCTGCGCGCCAGCGCCGGCCGAGATCGCCGCAACGCATGCCTGAGTCAGCGCTTCAGCGACTGCCGGCAATTCGCTCGCGTCGTGCGCATAAAAGTTAGTTATGCGGATATCGGGAACCGGTGGATCGGAAGCGAATTCAATCGAGTATTCGTCCGCAGCGTTAAGCCGATCGACAAGATTGCGATCGGCGTCAACAAAGTGGGTTTGATAGCCAGACTCGTGAAACAGTTGCGCGATGAACCCGCGCCCAATGTTTCCCGCACCTATTTGTACAGCGATTGAATTCAAGGGAAGTCTCGTGAGCGGAGAGTATAAGCGCACAAGGGCGATTCGGTCACGCAAGTTGGATCGTAACAAACACGTATAGAAATCGGGCATAATAGGTACGAACCTGTATGGAGTGCGGTGGCAAGCTGCCGCACTCCAAATTAATGATTGGCGACGAATCCAAGTTGAAAAAACCACGCAAACAGAATCGACCCGTACGAAATCGGCGTTGGAGCGAAGACGACATCGACACCGTTTCGCGTGCCCGCCGGCGTTTCCGCGGCCATGAAGAAGACGCTGCCTACAACCCCGAAACAGAAGCGGCTGTATTCGTTGAGGAAAATCCCAATGCGGTCGTGGTCTCGCCGTACGGCAAATTGGCGTTCATTCAGTCCGGCGACGTAGAAGTGTTGTGCGAAGTAGACGATGCATTAATTACGGGAAAGTCGTCCGTGCTCGCCCCCGGCGACCGTGTCCGTATCGAGGAGAAGGGCGAAGGTAAGCCGCTTGTCGTAGGCGTTGCCGGGCGTAGGACGAAGTTGAGCCGTCCAGCGGTCGGACGCGTGCAGGAACAGGTACTCGCAGCCAATGTGGACTTCCTGCTAATCATTACAGCCGCAGCAAGGCCGCCGTTTAGAGCTGGACTGGTGGACCGCTTCCTAATCCTAGCGGATGCGGGTGGCGTCTCTCCCATTCTCTGTGTCAATAAAATGGACTTGGTTGATGCGCCACCTCAAGAGACGGAGAATTATCGCGCGCTTGGAGTGCCGGTGTTCGAAATGAGTTGTGAGACGGGCCACGGAATCGACGCGTTACGCGAGGCGTTGTCGGGCAAGAGCGGCGTACTTGCGGGGCACAGCGGTGTCGGCAAATCATCGCTGATCAATGCGCTCGATCCCGGGTTTGAGCTCGACACCCAAAACGTGAGCGATTCCTCGAACAAAGGCCGCCACACAACGACGACCGCCCGTCGTCATGAATTGGCCGATGGCATTACGTTGATTGATACGCCAGGCGTTCGTGAAGTGGGATTGTGGAAGATTGATGCTACGGAATTGAATCTGTACTTTAGCGAGATATCCGACGTGTCGGGAGGTTGCGGATTCCGCGACTGCACGCATACACACGAACCCAAATGTGCGGTGTTGACCGCAGTCGAGGGTGGCGGAATTGCGCGAGCCCGTTACGATTCCTACGTGCGCATTCGGGAGAGTTTAGAGGAGGCATAAGACGCGCTAAACTTGAACCAATCGGCGTGAATTTCGTACGATATGCGGCTACGTGCGCGGGTGGTGGAATTGGTAGACACGCTAGACTAAGGATCTAGTGCCCGTATAGGGTGTGCGAGTTCGAGTCTCGCTCCGCGCACCACTTTCTGAATATTCACATGTGCGAAGAGCGCCCTCGGGCGCTCTTTTTTTGATCAAAACGGAGTAACTTTGCCATGAATAGACAGTTGATTAGCTCAGGAACGCCGTGGGAACCGGTCGCCGGATATTCACGGGCGGTTCGGATTGGCAATCAAGTACATGTCTCCGGAACGACAGCCACCAATGCGGACGGAGAAGTTGTCCAAGGAGACGCGTATGCCCAAACGGTCCAAGCGATTCGAAATATCGAGACCGCACTCCAAAAAGCCGGAGCAGGACTAGCCGATGTTTATCGCACGCGTATGTATGTTACCGATATTGACCAATGGGAAGACATGGGCCGTGCGCATGGGGAATTCTTCGGCGATATTCGCCCAGCGTCGACGATGGTTGAGGTTCAAAAGCTTATCCATCCCGAAATGCTTATCGAGATCGAAGCCGACGCGGAGATCACGGTTGCTTAGTTCTCGGAGATCGGAATTCGTTTCCTGACGATGGACCTATCGGCCGAGAATAGAATCTCATCCCCTTATCGATCGTTCACGCTGCCCGCGATATTCGACGGGCCAACCGCAGCGATCGCGCACAGAGAAATGAGTCGTCTGCTCGAAGAACGGGGTATTCGCATTCTCGTGCCGACGTTGTTGGCCGTGAACGCGCTCATCGCGTACGCACTGCTGACGATGCCGCGGATGGAGTCAGAATTCGACAAACTTGTCGGCCGGGTCGTGCTCGCTCAGTGGCTTTCCGCATACGCCATCGGTTTTGTAATGGTAGCAGCGCGTTCCGGTACGGCCATCAGCATCGAACGTTCGCGCGATACGTGGACACTGCTGCGATCCTCACCGGCACGTCCGATCGCGCTCGTCGCCGGATACGCAACATCGGCGGTTTCTGTCGCCGTAATGGTTACCGTATCTCAACTGCCAATCCTGGTCCCATTCACGTTCAGTGCGCCGGAATCAACGATCAGAACCCTCGCGCTAAGTGCCATCGCGGGATTTTTAAGCTGGGTGGCGTGCGCGGCGTGGTGTATTTGGATTTCGGTCGCATTTCGCCGAACGAGCGCAACACTAACGGCTATCTTAATCGCCGTGTTTTGGTCCATCGGATCCATTCAGGGATGGATCGCCTCGCTCCTTACTACGTTGTCAATGAAATACAGCGCCCTTTCATCGCTTACGGGTCCGATTGTGGACTTTTGTATCCTCATCTCCCCCGCTAGGCAGATTATTACGATTGTTTCTACCGGCGGATCCATATCAAACATTTGGGCTCACGCCCCTGCGATGCTCGTCAACATCGCGATCCCGATTTACTTTGCGACCCGCGCGATTCGCCGCGAATCCGACACGTTAAACACAGAAACTGGTCAAACATCGACTAAAGCCCGCCGGTCAACTAATGTTTCTTCATTCGAAATCGATGAAGTGCACCCGATATACGCGCTGGAACGGCGAGCCGCAAGACCTACTGGAGGCCGGTTGGAACGATTCGGCATGTTAGGCATCGCGGTGTACGCGATAACCATCGGTCTCGCCGCGGGATCGGTATTGCCCTTTGACGTGGAGCACTTAATCGTTTTCTTCTTCATTCTTCTGGGAATGGCCCTATGGCGAACCGCCGTTAACGTCACCGCCAATCGCGAACGAGGCGCCTTCGAGATGGTTGCGATGACCGGTCTTCGACCGCACGAAATTGTTCGCGACCTGGCCTATGCCGGAACGATGTCTCTGCTGCCGCTGGGTGCAGCGATCGTAATGTCCGGATTAGCGGCCGCGACCGGGCCATACCTATTGGGCAAGAATCCGGATCAAGAAAGTATTGCCGTCTTTTACGTGGTTCTGATCACGTTCGCTCTTTGCGTCTTGCCGATCCTTACGTGTGGACTCTTCGCATCTATCGCGGGAAAGGATACGCGCGAGGCCGTGGTCATAAGCGCGATACTGACCCTAGTGATGTACTTTGGAGTACCGCTGCTTGTCGTCGGTTCCGTTTCGGGGCTCCAAGAAGCGGTGAACGAAGACCTATTCGGCGTCGCGGAGTTCCTAGATGGAGCGATTTCGCCAATCTTTGAGAACATTGAAACGGTTGCGGCCTGTACAGGACCGTATTTTGGTTTCCTGTCTCTAATCGACAGCGGCAATGATATTCCGCGATGGACATGGTTTGTCTCGATGGGCGTAGGAGCGGCATGGACGTGCATTTGGTACATCGCTGCAGTGTGGCTCATGCGAAAGCGATTGAGCGCCCAGCGCGTCTAACCGCCCCGTGATACGCTGAACGGATGGATTATCCAACGTGCAAAGTGCGATCGCGCGTACCAATCATGTTGAGTGCAAAATCGATGTGGACGAAAAAATAGACAGATGACCGTACTCGCATCCCCAAAAACTCCGTATCGAGGAGATCGCCTTGCCCAATTCTTTGCGTTTGACGGCCCGGCCTCCGCGATTGTGCTGCGGGAAGTTGGCCGTTTCGTCCAGGAACGGATATTTCGCTTGTTCGTGATCGGCTTGACGGCAACAAATGTGGCGATTGCTTTTTCGCTCAATCTCGGACCGAGTGGTAGCGGTACGAGCAATATTGAATCCTTCGTTCGAGAGTCCATCCTCTATCAAGGGTTGATGTTGTGCGCGATAGGTTTCATTTTCACGGCCGCGCGAGCCGGCATGTGTATCGGCACAGAGCGTGCACGCGACACATGGGAAATGATGTGGATGACGCCCGCGCAGCCCATGGCCATCGCGATAGGCCACATCGTGGCGGCAATGGCGCCAGCGACCTTGTTGACCTTGTCGCAATTGCCGGTCCTCGCGCCATTCGTATATGCCCTTGGCGCGGACGAATGGCCGCGGCTCGCTGCAGCCACTGCAGTCGGATTGACCAGTTGGGTCGCGTGTGCCGCTTGGGCCTTTTGGGCGTCAGCCCAATTTCGCAACTTCGGCCAGGCCTTGGCCGGGGCATTTGTCGCCGCATTTTGGGCCAGCGGCCTTGCGACCGCCATGCTCGTTGGAACGATTATTTTGTTCTCGTCATGGGCTAGCCCAACGGGCAATCCTTCATTTTACGCCGCAGATGCCCTGAAGATATCGTCACCGGCCATGCAGCTCTACTACATTGTCTTCACCGGTCGATTAATGTCGCCTGTCGCATCGCATATTGTCTTCATGTTATTGAGCTCACTGATACCGTTGGTGATGGGCGCGCGCGCTATTCGCCGTGAACGGGAAGTCGTGTTGGGTGGCACCAGAGCAACGCTGCGGCAAATGTTCGCTTCCACCAGTCCAAGCAACCGTTCAATCGAACAATTCGAAATCCCGGACGGAAAAAACCCGATCTACGCGATCGAGCGACATATCGCTGCAGTCGGCAGACGACGAGCGGGAATTATCCTGTTCTTGTTGTTCAGTTGTTTTGCGCTGCTCGCAAGCTTTGAGGCTTCTCCAGAAAGCTCCCGCGACGAAGCCAAGGGGGGAATCGCGGCCCTCTTCTTTATCGCGCTGGGTGTTGCCGCCTATGCCACGGCCAGTGGTACCGTGGACAGCGAAGAACACCAAACGTTTGAAATGGTAGCGATGACTGGGTTGCATGCCCGGGAAATCCAGTTAGGAAAAATTCAATCCGGACTCTCTCGTATGTTGCCCATAGTCGCCCTGCTATTCACATGTACCGTGATCGTCATCTCGATTATTGGGGAACTTCTTCTGGGCTTTGCGTGTTTGCTGACGTTCATTTTGTCCGTCGCTTCACTGTTGAGCAGCGGTTTGTTTACCTCCGCTGCCAGTCGTGGCAATCGCGAAGCCATTGGGGCGAACATGGTACTTGGCATTGCGATGTTCTTCGGCGTTCCCATTCTCAGCGTTTCGCTCTACGTGGGAATTGTTGAGGCCGCGAGCCAAAACGTATTTGGGATACACCGATGGTTCGCCCAGTCTGTCATAAGTCAAGACACCTACGACTTCTTGGCTAGCGGCTCATCCCCGATCACGGGGCTTCTGCAGCTCCTAGATAACCCTGAAAGCCGCCGGGCGTGGCTGAGTTGGGGATTAGGGTGCGCTGTCTGCGTGGCCTGGACGGTTCTTTGGTACAATGTGGCTGGCCGGTTACTCCAGCGAAGGCTGGAAGGACGACTCGGCTGGGTGTTAGGGACGCACGCAAAGGAATAATGTACGCGCCCAACATGGTTTACTTGAAGGAACCGGCGTTTCGCCGCTGATGTGTAGAGGAGAATTGAATAATGCCCCCAGTTTATGACCCGGAAGCCGTGAAACCGATGTGGGAAGAGCTCGCCGAAGTGGGCGTTCAACCATTGAATTCTCAGGCAAGTGTTGACGAATACCTCAAAGAGGATGCGACCGGCACCACGATGGTCGTCATCAATTCCGTGTGTGGATGTGCTGCGGGTGCATGTCGGCCTGGCGTTATGGCGGCACTACAGAATGAAAAGATTCCCGACAACCTTGTGACGGTTTTCGCGGGTGTTGATACGGAAGCAGTCCAGCGCGTACGGGACTACATCACCGAATTTCCGCCGTCGTCGCCCAACGTTTTGATTTATCAAGACGGCAAATTGGTTCACGCGCTGCAACGCCACAATATCGAACAAATGAGCGCGGTCGATATCGCGAACAACTTGAAGAACGTGTTCGATCATGTTTGCACGCGACAGGGACCGTCGGTGCCCTCCGACGCCTTCGACAAGATCGATCCGGTTCAACAGTGCGGATCAAGCATTCCGCTGTATCCGGGCAGCTAACCCAGATTCACGCACAACACTTTTGTCATCATCGGCGTCACGGTCTTCGTGACGCCGTTTCTTTTTTGACCGCGCCGCTTCGCGTACTATGTAGACCATGATTTCAATTCAACGAGTTATGATGAGCATTGCAGGCGCGTTTGGCGGACTTGGCGTCGTCGCTGGCGCGTTCGCGGCGCACGCGCTAAAAGATCGTCTCGATGCGCAAAGCCTGAATGCCTTCGAAGTCGGTGTGGACTACCAAATCTTCCACGCGATTGCATTGCTCGGATTGTGTGCATTACCCCAGGCGCTCTGGAGTAGTCGATGGATTCGATGCGCGGGATGGGCCTGGATCGTCGGCGTATTGCTGTTCTCGGGTAGCCTTTACGGGCTAGCATTCACGGAATGGCGTTGGCTGGGTCCGGTGACACCCCTTGGCGGTGTCTCATTTATTGTCGGGTGGATTTGTGTTGTGGGAGCGGCATTTAGCGCTGGCGCTCGCGACTGATTCGCTGCTGCGCAACGAGAGGGCCAAGTCTGGGCTTGGCCGAAGCCTCTGAACACGCGACGACAAACGTTCGTTACACGTCATCGCGAACGATGCGCGCAATTACGTCACGCAAAAAACGCAATGTGTCTTCGTAGACTCCAGGCAACGTGCTCTCGCGAGGACCAGCGACATTGAGAACTTCTATCTCATAGGTCTCCGCCCATTCGACAACCATGTCGGGATCGGCGTTTATGTCGTAGTCCAGCAATAAGTAGGGACGGCCATGGGCTTCCGCGCAGGCGATCGTGTACGCAGTGCCGCCCGTTGGTTCGCCCCGAGTCAATATCAGCGTTCCTTCCGAATCGAAAACGTTTCGCTCGGTCCGGTCGGCGTATTCTGGAGAGTCCGATTCCACTACCGGGTAGCGATCCGGAATAGGGCCATCCTCGGCTGTGCGGCCTTTGGGACACCATCCGCCGGACGGGAATTCAGCTTCTAGGGTAGCGTCCAATGCGGCACGATCAACACCGGTCTGTCCACCGGAAATGATGCGGGCGATCACGTGGCGAAGAACGAATTTTGGCTATTCGCTCGGGATTTCACGTTGTTCCCAACCGGGCGGAAACGTGGGTACGATGGGCGGGAGGCTGTCTTCCACTTCCACTTTCAGTCCCGCACTCGCCGCAGCATCCGTGATTTGCTCGATCAACGCGAGGGACGCATCATAGTGAACGCGCAATACGATCAGCGGCTTAGCTTTTTCGTCGACCGCGGTCTGGAACCGGTCAAGCAAATCGGCGAATGTCACGCGTTCTCCTTCCGAGAACAGGTGATTGTCGAAGCCGATGGAAATGCTGAGTTCGTTCTTGCCATCTGCGAGCTTGTCCGCAGCCCGGCCCCAAATTTTCTTTTGAGCATGGCGTATGGAGTCTTTCGCATCTTCATCGAAGCTGGCTAAACGGTCCGCCTCGTTCTGCGTGTATTCGTTCTTGATGGTCGGCGTAATAAACACGATGAATTCGCGTTCCCGATGATCGCGTGAACTGGTCCGGAATAGTTTGCCCAAGAGTGGGATATCGCCCAGCAACGGTAGTTTGTCGACGGTGTTGTCGAAGGAGTTGATACGCAGGCCGCCGATGACGATCGTGTCGCCGCTTTGCACCAGCACCTCCGTCTCGACTTTACTCTCGACTTTTTCCGGAACGGTGCTTTCCAAGCCGGCGCTTACAAGAATCTTGTCGTTCGCGTCACTGTCTTCGGCTTCGATTTCGAGTAAAATTTTTCCGGCTTCATTTATGCGCGGCAGAACTTTAAGCACGACACCAACTTCGACGAACTCGACACGGCCCGGCGAAACGCGATTGACGTTGATGTTCGTCGAATCGTTATCCGTCACAACGCCGCCGTTATTGAACCCGAACGATTGAAACGCTCGCTGTTGGGTGCGCTGAAAAACAGCCTCTTCGCCATCCTGCACCGTGACGCGAGGACGTGCGAGGATATCGAGGTCATCGGTTTGATCGAGGTAGTCCAATACTGCGGAAACCCGGTCGCCTTGGAATTCGGGATCGAGGATGAAGTCGGTGGTTAACGCTCCCGCTTCGTTGCCATCCGCATCGCCAACAAACTGTTGAAGCGCGCCGGTTATGGGATCGCGCAAGAACTGACGGTACGGTAAACGGCCCACACTCACCCGTTCGCCCGAATCGGGACCGGGAGACGCGAAATTCGGTACGCTCCCCCCTCGCTGAATGGCAAAAGGTAGACCCGCGATGTCACCGAAGTACGACCAGTCGACTCCGAAACTACGCATCACATCGACGTCGGCCGTCACGAGATACGCGGCAATCTCGACTTGCTGCTGCGGCACGTCCCAGTCTGCGATGAGCGAATCGATCTCTTCAATACGCGCGGTCGTCGCTGAAATGGTGAGTTGATGCGTGTCCTCGTCTGTCGAAATAAAACCGGTGTCCTCCGGCAAAATACCTTCCAGGCGTTCGGACAATTCATCGGGATCGGCGTAGGAAAGCGTCCATGTCCGCGTATCGAGCTTAACATCCAACGATTCGAGCATCTTGCCGATCTGACTCTGCCGGGTGGGTAAGTCGGATACGATGATCTTGTTCGTGATTGGGTCTGCGTGCGCGACGCCACGTTCAGAGAGAACCGCGGAGATACTGTCAAGCAGCGCGTCCGCGCTGAGATACTGGATCGCAAATACCATCGGCTCGAGCGGCACATCCAGCACTTCGATGGCGTTATTCATCGCTTCGAGGTTATCACGCGTATCCCATACGAGAATGCGGCCAGTCCGCGGATCGGTAATCATCTTCCCCGCCGGCGACATCAATGCGCGAAGCTGAGACTCCATGTCGATGACATCGGCATGCTTGATATCGAACTCTGCGGGCGTGAGTTGGCCGTACTCACGATCCAAGTATTCGTCCTGGGTCATGATAAAGAGAAGGTCCGTTTCAGTATCGTATTCGTAATACACGCCGTTCTCGCGAAGGATTTTCAGCAGAGTATGCGGCGTTAAATTTTCCGCCCAAACCCGTACCGTCAACTCTTCGAGTCCGGGAGAGGAAACGATGCTCCAACCCGTCGCGAGTTGAAGTTGGTCCAATATTTCGATTACCCGCACCGGTGCCGCAAAACCATTGATGCTGATCGACTGGCCTTCATCCGGTACATCCGATTCCGGTACGGGATTGTTGAGCGCCGGTTGCCAGTCTTGCTGACCCGTGGAAGCCGGTGCTCGACGTGATGTCGCGCCAACCGTCCGAACTCCTGAGCCGCCAGAGGTCGATCCACTCGCGGACCGCCCCCCTTGGTCTATGATCGGCTGACCTTGAGGCGAGGCAGATGATGTGTCGTTGGATTCCCCCTGCGCGCTTACGCCGAAGCTCTGAACCGTGCCGGGCTGGCCGCCAATGTTGCCTAGTGTCCCTTGATTTACCGTCGGAATCTGCACTTGTGGGTTTGGTTGCGGTGTTACGGGTGTTTGTTGGGCCTGGGCACACGGGAGCGCGACGACCGAAAGGCCCAACAGCGCATACGTCAATAGTTTATTTTTCGCCCACATGATGAATAAGCACCTGATATTATTGGGTTTAGCCCATTTGCGCTTCGCAGCAAACACCCAATCTATTTACAATCCAGGCAATATTGTACAAATTTAGCATTTATTGGATATTCAGTCAAGAAAAATCTGGCCTCAAGGACTCACCTTGAGAGCGAGTACGTGTACTCGCGACCCTGAAAAGACATCATAAAAACTACCTTGCCGCCCCGGGGCTCGATGGATTTGACGGTAAGTCCTCGTAACGTCCCGCCGATGCCCACCCATTGGCCGGCACGATTTTCGGGCGTGATGATGCTGATCTTGACGTTCTCCCCACTCCCGACGGTTCGGCGGGAGATGGTGACGCCTTCGAGCATTTTTCCGAGATCGGGCGGTTTCGCGGCGGCCTTCGCTACTTGGGTCAATGGCGTCCATAGATTGGGCTTCGCGGCGATGGCGTATTGGATTTCTTCGTAGTTCACGTCTTCCTGGACTTGCATCAACGATCCACCGGTTTTGGCATTCTCCAACTGAAACTCAAGCGAGTCGCGGCGAGCATCGACTGGACCGTTGAGCAAATTGTAGCCAATGAGCCCGGCGATTCCGGCGAATAGTGCGAAGGAAGCGATATAAGCAATTCGTAGCATTTTAGGTACTCAACTTGATTTGGTCGGCGTTCTACGCCGAATCCGTTCGGTTAGTGGATATAACGTATATCAGCGGAGAAATGGTGACAGGCGACTCGCGCTTACTCATCAAGCCGGGATGCGAATTCGACTGTTCGGTGGGCGCTGAGTGAGCTTGGACTGTGGGTGTGTCTTCGGTATCGATGACGGAGCGTATGACGTGGATTCGAGCCGTGACGTTGTTCCGATTTGGTGATCGTGTGAGGTCCAGCGATGCAACACGGAGGGCTTGAGGGCTTTCGTGAAGACGTTCGATAAATTTCGTGATGTTCTGAATCGATGTGGGTTCAGTGCGAAAATCGATCCGGTATTCACGGTATCCGGATTCACTTGACGATAGATGGCCTTGCGGCATTTCACGAATGTCGACGAGCCGCTGTCCGGATCCGGACAGTGTTGCGCCTTCAACAGGAGATGGTGCATTGACGAGGGATAGGCGTGCAATTTCGCGGCGCAGACGATCGTGGATCTGCTCTTGAGTCCATTCGCTGGAATGCTCTGAGGCGATGGCGCTATAGGCGCGGTCGACTTCGTCGAGCTGTCCCATTTGCTCGGAATAGAAAACGAGTTTCTGTTCGAGAGCGTCCATGGTTGCGTTCATGGTCGCGATACGATCTGCCGCCTGCAGAAATCCTAAGTAGACAATCGAAAGAACAACGACGAAGTTACCAATCGTTGCGAGCCGCCTTTCGCGCGACGAGACGTTTGCCCAATGGTCAAACATCATCGTCTCCGAAAGCATCATCTTCGTCTAACTCGTCTTCATTCGTTTCGTCTTGTGGAAATGGAATCCGGATTTCGTATTCATAGACCTGCTGCCCGTTTTCTTGTTGTTGTTTCCACGGACCTTGAAACGCACGGCGGAACAGGGGCACGTCTTCGCGGCCCATATCCCGCAAATCGTCCGTCAGCACTTCGAAATCCGACGTACCCATCGCACGGCCTTTGATCGTTAGAGCTTTGCCGTCGGTGTAGGAATAGGACGTTATATTGATGTCGGCATTTGGTGCACGCTCGCTCAAATGCGAGAGCAATTCAAGCGCCGAACCGGATGCATCAACTTGTTTGTGTATCCGCGCGAGTTGCGCGCGCTTTACGGCAACGCTCTGTGCAGGCTCTTCAATCTCTGCAATGCGGTCCTGCAATTCGTCGATATACGATTGACGTTGATAGGCCAATACGGCGTACAACGCCAACACTCCAATGCCTATCGCAGCGGCGAGTCCTGCAACGCGTAGCGCGGTGTGCTTCATGCCGCGAGCAGCACGCGTCCGAACGAGGGATGTCGGCACCAAATCAATGACGCATGTGGCCCGTTCCTGTGCCGCGAGTGCGGCGCCAATGGCTGCGGCGGGTTGACAAGATAGTTCGGCTTTTTCAACACCGTTACCGCGGAGTAGATTTGCTTCTCGACATTCGTATCCGAGGACCCCAGTCAACGCTTCCGCGATAGGCGCTGCGTCAGCCCATTCCGAACAGATTAATACCGTGTCGGCACCGAGCCCTTCTTCAGAATCGCGGCGGTGCGCGGCCAGAGACGATCGGAGTTCGATGCCCAATTCTTCAAGCTCTTCGCTCTCGGGATTGCCAGCCTTCGACCAATCGTGCGCGCCCGCAACTGCGCGAGCATATTCTATATGGCGTCCGTTGAAGACCATGACCTCCATCCCGCCAAGTCCTAGCCAAACGAACGCGACTCGATCGCCGGGACCTCCAGCCACAGCAACGGCGGCGGATGCAACGCACGCCGTGCTAACAAATAGGCGAGCGGGTTCAATACCGGCGCTGCTTAACCGCGCGACGTGGGCATCGACGACATCGTTATGCGCGAATGTCGCGAAGACACGCGCCTGGCCGTCATCGAGTTTTTCCAAAATTTCGGCGTCGATGACGAGTTCGTGCTCAAGATACGGTACGTAGTCTTCGGCGGTATTCCGCACCATTGGAAGAATTTCCGCCATATCTTGCGAGGGCAGAGTGATAATCCGAGCCGTCATTTCATACCGCGGCAAGACGGTGTAAGTAGTCATGCGAGCGAGATCATGTTTTTTTACGAACGCACCGAGCGCGGTCTCAAGCTCGTTATCCGCGGACCATTCGCCTCGCTCATGAATGAATTCTTCGATCTGAAGTCCTTTGGCGGTCCGGCGGACTTTCATCATCACGATGCCGTGAGCATCGAATTCTAGGACGGCAATTTGATTTGGATTAGCCACGTGGGGAGTCCTCTGACCAGCGCAATACTTCCGACTCGCCACGATCGATAC
>JAJDAB010000038.1 GCA_029262095.1 Candidatus Hydrogenedentota bacterium | reverse complement strand
TTCGAGGCGGAACTCATGCGCATGGCGAAGGATGATCTCTATGGAGATACGATGTTGCCCGACTTCAATGGAATGACATTGCGTCAAGCGCGCGCGCGCCTGGCCGATATGCGCCTCGAATGGTCCAGCGAAGGTTCTGGGCGTGTCATTCGTCAGACGCCCGCACCGGGTACTCCTATAAACGATGTCGCCAAATGCACTCTCATGTTTGGCGCCTCCAATATTGCGGAAACCGATGAACCTACAAGACCTTTGCCGGCTAACGGCGATTAACGCGACCGGCGTCCCAGACGTCTCTGTCGTGAGCGTCACCGAAGATTCCCGCCGTGTGCAGCCCGGCTCGGTATTTATCGCGATGCCGGGCGAACACGTGGATGGCCACGATTACGCACAAGCCGCCGCTGACCAGGGCGCTATCGCGGTAATCGGACCACGAATCGATATTGATACGCTGGCTGGGATTCCGTATTTGCACGCCGAACATCCCCGTCGTGCCACGGGCATCGCCGTGCACTCGCTCGCGGGCGATCCGACCGGAGACATGACCGTCATCGGAGTCACAGGAACCAACGGTAAAAGCAGCACCGTGGTGTTGATCGAGCATGTGTTGAACGCTACGGGCCAGTCGGCTGCATGCCTCGGCACCCTTGGGTACAACGTGGGCGGTGAATGCCTTCCCGCGCCGCATACGACACCGTTCGCCGAAGATCTGGCCCGCCTTTTCCGGCAAGCGCACGAAGCCGGGCAACGCTATGCAGTCATGGAAGCCAGCTCACATGCCATCGAACAAGAACGAACCGCTGGCATTCATTACAACGTCGCCGCATTTACTAATCTCACCCAAGATCATCTCGACTATCACAACGATATGGATACCTATCGCGCGATCAAGATTCGACTGTTTGAACGCATCGAGGCAGAGAACGGATTCACGGTCGTGAATACAGATGACCCGAGCGGAGCCGCATTTGTTAATGCGTCCCCGGTGCCGTGCCATACTTTTGGCGCAAAAGGCGATTGCCGCGCGTTGGATGCACGATATGGCTTGCGCGAAACGACATTTCAGTTCACTTCGCCTTGGGGCGATGCCCCCGTTCGCATGAAGCTAATCGGCGCGCACAACGTGGCGAACGCGATGTGTGCACTCACGGTCGTGTGCGGACTCGGCGTTCCTGTCGCAGATGCCGCCGAGGCCATCGGCTCACTAAAAAACGTGCCCGGTCGATTCGAATGCATTGACGCCGGTCAGGACTTTGTCGTGGTGGTCGATTACGCGCACACGGATGACGGACTGCGCAACGTTCTGCAAACGGCACGCGCCGTATGCGAGAACCGCGTGATCTGTGTGTTTGGCTGCGGCGGCGACCGCGATCGCGGAAAGCGCCCGAAAATGGCCGCCGTCGCCGCTGAGTTGGCCGATTACAGTATCATTACGTCGGACAACCCGCGCACGGAAGACCCAGACCGCATCATCAAGGATGTCGAGGCGGGCGCAATTGCCGCGGGCCAACGGAATGGATCCGATTACGAACTCATCGCGGACCGCGAGCAGGCCATTCGCCGCGGGATCGATATGGCCGCGCCGGACGACCTCATCATGATCGCGGGCAAGGGACACGAGGACTACCAGATTCTAGGCACGAAGAAAATACATTTCGATGACCGTGAAATTGCTCGTCAGATCCTCGCGGAGCGGACGCAATCATGACATGGGAATACTCGCTTTCCGAACTGGCGCGCGTAATCGGCGCGGAAGCACCCACATCTGATCCGGTGTTTCACGCCGTGTCGAAAGATACGCGGAGTTTGCAGCCGGGCGATGTCTACTTCGCTTTAAAGGGCGAACAGTTCGATGGCGAAGAATTTGTTGCGGACGCATTTGCCGCCGGAGCTGGTGGCGCTGTATGCACAACGAAGCATGATGGTGGGCGGTCTCTAGTCGTACCGGACGCGCTTGCCGCGCTCCAACAATTCGCTGCCCACCACCGCGACCGATACGAAATTCCGATCATTGCAATCACCGGTTCTTGTGGTAAGACCACTGCGAAGGATTTCACTGCGGCGGTGCTCGGAACGCGGCACACCGTCACGAAGACCGAAGGCAACCTCAATAACGAAATTGGGTGTCCGCTTTCCATATTGAATATTGGTCGTGAAACGGACATTGCCGTACTCGAAATGGGTGCGAACCATATTGGCGAAATCCAATCGCTTTGCAAATGGGCGCGCCCGACCGAGTCCGCGATCACCATCGTTGCCCCAGCGCATCTCGAAGGATTCGGAAGCATCGAACGTGTCGCACAAGCAAAGGCCGAAATCGCGAAATCGCTCGATGCCAGTGGCGTGTTCTATGTAAATTCCGACGACGCCCGTTGTGTGAGCATCGCCCAACAACTGGATTGCGAAACGGTAACTTTCGGAACTGGCGGTGAGATTACACTGCGCGACTACCAACGCCACGAAGATGGCGACGTGGACCTGAACATCGATCCGATCGGCATTGTCCGTTTACCACTCGCATGCAGGGCGCACGCCACCAACGTGCTTCTTGCTGTCGCGATTGGAGTGCGGCATGGCGTCGAAGAATTTGAAGCACCGCTGCGTGAAGCGTTGCAAGGTGCAGCTCGATTTACCTTGCGCGATGTAGGCCCGCTACGAATTATCGATGACTCCTATAACGCGAATCCGGCGAGCATGAAAGCCGCCCTGCAGGCGCTCCAGGAGCAACCAGGAAATGGAACTCGATGGGCGGCGCTCGGCGATATGCTCGAGCTCGGCGAATACGCGGCGCAATACCACGCTGAAATCGGCGCATATGCAGCCGAGGAAAACGTCGCGGGCATTTTCGCGATCGGTGACCATGCCGAAGACATCGTTAACGGTGCGCGCGGCGCGGGCGTAAACCCAGCGGACGTATATTCGGACACCTCGAAGATCGCTGAGGCGATTGCTGATACGGTGCCGGACGGTTCGATCGTGCTTATTAAAGGTTCGCGCGGTCTCCGCATGGAAAACGTTATCACCAAACTCGAACATATCTACGCGTCAACCGAGGATGCGCGATGACCTGTCCGCAACGAAAGATTAAAGTTGAGGTAAAGAATCCAATTTCAGAAACGATGCTTCATTCTCCGAGGCGAATACCGTAAGAAACCGATGCTCTATTACCTAGCAGATAACTATGTCGATTCGCTCAGTGCGCTCAACGTGCTGCGTTACTTTACGGTGCGAGCCGCGGGTGCCGCGATGACCGCATTCCTCGTGTCGTTACTCATCGGCCCCAGCCTCATACGTCAATTGCGCGCCCTCAAGATTGGGCAATTCATCCGCGAAGAACACGTCCAAGATCTCCACAAACTCCACAAAGGCAAAGCCGGTACGCCCACCATGGGCGGCGCGCTCATCCTCATTTCTTCCACGATCGCTATCGCGCTGTGGGGACGGCTCGAAAATCGATTGCTCTTGGTAGCGATTGCCGTGTTTTTCTCATTGGGCCTGCTCGGGGCGCTCGACGATTACATCAAGCTGCGCCGAAAACAGAATGAAGGTTTGTCTGCTCGATCAAAACTATTAGGGCAATTCGCTGTCGGGCTGGTTCTCGGCATGTACTTGTACGCCTATCCGATTACGACGACCGTGACGTATCTCTCGCACCGCCATGTGAATGACTGGCCCGCGTTTATGAACGCGCTCAAAGAAGCCGAGCAGTCGAATGAAGACACGGCGCGGGGAGTCTTACTCGACCTGATGCCGGATGGCGTTCGGGCCACAATTCGGGAACAAGAACTCGGCCTTGATGTAGAGGATAGGGTTCAGGCGCAAGTCCTCAATGCGTTCCGTGCCGTCATCAGAAGGCCCGATATGCATGAACGTTTCGAATGGGGATCGCTCACGATTACCGACGAAACGCAACGCCTCATGGCGCTGGGCAGAGACGCGCGCAGCGAGGAAGACACCTTGCGCATGAACCGTCTCCTGCTTGAAGCAACGTTCCCCGACCTCATTTTCCAAAGCCGATCGAATCTCCACACCAGCGTCGAAATCCCCGGACTTAAATTTGTCTTTATTCCTCTTGGTATAGCCTACATTCTGTTTGTTTTGTTCACGATCCTCGCCATGTCTAACGCAGTAAACCTTGCGGACGGTCTCGACGGCCTCGCCATTGGCGCCGCGATCGTTTCGTTGCTCACGTACACCGGCATCGCCTACATCGTCAGCCGGGTCGACTGGTCTCAATACCTCTATCTAGTTCACGTTCCCGAAGCCAGCGAGCTTACGGTCTTCGGCGCCACATTGCTCGGTGCGGGGCTTGGGTTTCTCTGGTTCAATTCGCATCCCGCCGAAGTTTTTATGGGCGACACAGGATCGCTCGGCCTCGGCGGTGCCATCGGGACGATGGCCATTCTTACTAAACAGGAACTACTGCTGGTCATCGTCGGTGGCTTGTTCGTAATCGAGGCTTCAAGCGTCGTCATTCAAGTTGCGTCCGTTAAACTGCGCGGCAAACGCGTATTCCGAATGGCGCCCATTCACCATCATTTCGAATTGCTCGGATGGTCCGAGACGAAAGTAACGATTCGATTCTGGATCATCGCGATCATTTTCGCATTGATGAGCCTGGCTACGTTGAAACTGCGATGAGCGCGATTTCCGACCTAAACGGCAAGGACGTGACTATTGTAGGCCTTGGTCGTACCGCCGTTGCACTCGCCAAGTTGCTCGTCGCGAAAGGCGCGAAACCATTCATCACCGAATCGCGCGGCGATCACGAGCTCGGTGAATTACCCAAGGCGCTGCAGGCCGAAACGATTCCCTATGAAACAGGAGGCCACACGCCGAGCGCATTCGATCGGGCGGATATCGTCGTGCCGAGCCCAGGAGTATCTCCGGCTATCGCGCCAATCGCGCACGCTAAGGAGCGCGGCACCGAGGTGGTGGGGGAGATGGAAGTCGCTTCCCGGTTCATAAGCGCGCCCATGATCGCCGTCACCGGAACCAACGGCAAAACGACGACCACTGCGCTGATCCACTCGCTCATTCAACGCTGCGGGTATCGTTCAATTCTTGCGGGGAACAACGATCTCCCTTTGTCCGAAGTCGCCCTCATCGACCCGGCGCCCGATTACGTTGTCGTCGAGGTGAGCAGCTATCAACTGGAGACTTGCCAGACGTTTCACCCCTGGATGGCGGCGGTCCTTAACGTTTCGAACGATCACCTCGCCCGTCACGGCACCGTCGAAAATTATGCCGCCGTGAAATCACGCATTTTCGAAAACCAGAACGAAAGCGATATCGCAGTGGTCAATATCGATGATCCGCGATGCGCGAAAATGCGATCAGACATCCGAGCCCGAGTAATTCCTTTTACACAACTGTCCGCGATCGAGGGCGGCCTCGGTATTCAGGGCGACCACATCATCTGGCAAGACGAACACGTGGCAGACGTCGCGGATATACCGCTCCCAGGGCGTCACAATCGCGAGAATGTGCTGGCGGCCTTGTCCATGATGCGAGCGGGCGAATTCGATTGGCCAAGCGTAATCGATGGACTCCGCGCGTTTCGTGGCGTCGAACACCGCATCGAATACGTCGCGACGATCAGTGACGTTAGGTTTTACAATGATTCCAAGTCCACGAACTTGGACAGCCTACGCGTTGCACTCGAAAGTTTCGATACGCCTGTAATTCTTCTGGCCGGCGGGCGTGGAAAAGGATCAGACTACGCCGAGATTTCAACGTTAGTTAAAAACAAAGTGCGTCATCTGATCGCGTTTGGCGAGGATGCAGAAGCCATTGATACTGCGTACGCCAACGTCGTTCCGACCCATCGCGCAGATTCTTTGACTGACGCCGCCGATGAAGCCATGCGGCATGCGCAACCTGGAGACGCCGTATTGCTTTCTCCCGCGTGCGCCAGTTTCGATCAATTCCCGAATTTCGAGGCACGCGGCCATGCGTTCAAAGCCTGGGTGACTCAACAAGCAGAGGCAGTATCTACATGAGAAACGAGACCACCATCCTAATTAATGTCGTCCTTATCATGGTGCTCATTGGCATCTTGATGGCGTACAGCACGCCCGATCTCCCGCAAGATGCCGCGGCCGTGGCCGACTCTTCCGCGTTCGAATTTCCTTGGCGGCACCTTGCTTACGTGTCCATTGGTGTGTTCGGCCTTGTCATGGCGATGGTGTTCAACTATCAGAATTACGAGAAGTACCGCAGGATTTCATACGTCATCATCGGCGTTGCACTAGCGTGCCTCATCCTCGTACTTGCGCTGGGCATGAACATTCGCGGAGGCTTGCGCTGGCTCTCGCTGGGCCTGTTTTCATTCCAGCCGTCTGAGGTCGCAAAATTTGCCATGATTCTCTTGCTCGCGATCAAACTCACCGACCACCGCGAACATATCAAAGAATTTCGCCGTGGTTTTCTCCCCAGTTATCTCATCCTCGCGCTTTTTTGCGCACTCGTCGTCGCACAGCGCGACTTAGGCACTTCCGTTGTCATGGGTGTGACCGCCATCACGATGATCCTCATCGCTGGTGCGCGATTGTCCCATCTCTTTCTTGGAATTCTTCCCGGCATCGTGGGTGTCGCGGGTCTGATCGTATTAACACCGTGGCGACTTGAACGCGTAAAGATTTTCCTCGACCCATGGCGCGATCCCTACGGCGGAGGTTACCAATTAATTCAATCGCTAACTGCGTTCGCGCGCGGAGGATTACGTGGACGCGGGCTCGGTGCGAGCGAACAGAAACTCGGCTATCTTCCTGACGCACACTCCGACTTTATCTTTCCCGTTTGGGCCGAAGAGACCGGACTGATCGGTACGCTAGTGCTCGTTGGACTGTTTATCACGCTTATGGCGGTCGCCTTTCGTATCGCGCTCAACGCAAAAGATCGATTCGGCGTGATGCTTGGTTCGGGCATTGCTACGCTCATTAGCATCCAATCCTTGTTCAACCTCTGTGTCACGACAAGTCTCATTCCAACTAAGGGATTACCGTTGCCATTCATCAGCGAAGGCGGCACGGCGCTCGTTATCAACATGGTGCTGGTCGGCGTACTGCTCAATATCGGGTTTCATGCGATTCCGGCCCAAGACAGTCGCCGTGCATTCGCGCGACCCGTCGCCGAGCACTAATCCCGCATGCGAATCATGATTACGGGTGGCGGAACCGCAGGCCACACGTCGCCAGCCGTCGCGGTCATCGAAGAACTTCAAGCCCGCGATCCACGGCTTGCATTGATGTGGGTAGGCCGCAAAGGCACCGTCGAAGAACGCGTCGCACAACTGCACGCGATCCCGTTTAGAGCCCTTCCCGTATCGGGCTGGCCGCGTCGCGGAATCGTTCGACGGATATGGGTCGCAATCCAACTTGCGTTTGCTCTCGTGATTGCGTTTCTCCACCTGCGCCGATTTCGTCCTCAAGCCGTCCTCGCGGTCGGTGGTTATGTTTCCGTCCCCATGACGCTCGTTGCTCAACGCTTCGGCATACCCACCGTGCTCCACGAACAGAACCGGTCGATGGGCCTTGCGAATCGACTTCTCGCCAAAAAAGCCAGCCGAATCCTACTCAGTTTCGAAGACACGACTGGCGCGTTCCCGAAAGAAAATGCTCGCTTAACCGGGAATCCTGTGCGAAAGGACTTCCACAACCCGCCAGCTAAAGCCGAAGCTCGTAATCGTCTCGGACTGGACCCGCACGTTTCTGTAATTGTGGTGACCGGGGGGAGCCAAGGTGCGCGTAGGATAAACACGGCCATGGAAACCGTTCTTAAAAATGTCCCACCCGAACAAGCTCAATTCATTTGGCTTGCCGGGCGGGCCGGCGCCGAAACGGCGCGATCGATCGCGGAAAACAGTCCGGCCAATGTGCGCGTACACGCCTTCGTCGACAACATGTCGGATGTCTGTGCCGCCTCCGACTTTCTCATTAGCCGGGCCGGTGCATCCAGCACTGCGGAAATTGGTATTCTCGGCCGTCCTTCGATCCTGATTCCTTACCCGGCAGCCACCGATAACCATCAAGAACACAATGCGCGGGCCATGGAATCCGTCGGTGCGGCCATCGTACTACTCGACTCCGAGTGCACCGGTGACCGGATTCTTCAGGTAATTGAGGATCTGCTTGGAGACGCTTCACGTCTGGAGGAAATGGCGGCGGCCGCGAAGACGACCGGTCATCCCGGCGCAGCAGATGCGATCGCCGAAGAAATATTCGACCTCGTCTTCGAGAAATCGCCGGTAGACATGCAGTAACCTGATGGCATTATTGCGGTTACGAGTACCAGCGTGCTATAATGCGTGTCGTCAAGAGGGGGATGGCTGATCGCCAGAGTATGGCCAGCAACGCACCGCGAATTCAGCAATTAGGTACTGTCACCGAGGGGGGATTTATCTCGATTCCCCTCGCGAGTCTTCGTGCCGATACCATCCTCGACTTTGAGATGTACATCGAGCAAAGCCCTGGTGATGCCCCGGTTCTCTATCGCGGCCAAGACCTTGAGATGAAACAAGATGTGCTCGACAACCTTGTCGATGCACGCCACGCCGATATCTTCATCAAACCGGAATCCAAAGACGCTTACCGGCAATATGTTGAAAAAAATCTCCCCGAGATTCTAAAAGACGAATCCATTTCCGTAGACGAAAAAAGTGAAGTGCTGTACAACTCTGCGCAAAATCTCATGCAACAAGTCATGGATGATCCTCGCACGGGTGATGTGATCGAACGCAGCAAAGCAATGATTTCATCAACAGTCGATTTTCTGGCGCACGAACACCACGCATTTTCTCACATGCTCCAACTCGTCTCGTTCGATTATTACACCTATACGCACAGCGTCAACGTATGTATGTTTTCATTGGCGCTCGCGCAACGCGTCGGATTTGATGATCGCGAAGTTCTTTGCGAATTCGGAGAAGGCACACTTCTTCACGACGTCGGAAAGAGTCAGATCGATCCGAATATCGTCAATAGCAAGAACAAGTTAACGTTCGAAGAGTTTGAGATCATAAAACAACACCCGGCGATCGGCTATGAGATACTCACTGAGCAAGGCGGATTGGGCGATATGGCCCTGGACGTTGTACGTCATCACCACGAGAAAATGCACGGCGGCGGCTACCCCGACGATTTACGTCATAACAAACTCTCGCCGTTCGTACGTATGTGTACCATTGCGGATATTTTTGATGCACTCACCACGCAACGCTCGTACAAGGATGCCATGCAAACCTTTGATGCGCTGAAGCTTATGCGCCAGGAAATGCATCGTGATGTGGACCCGCAACTCCTTGAGGCCTTCATACTCCTGATGGGAAATCCAGACCGATAGTCCGCCATTTAGCGCGTCTTTAGTGCTGTGTGGCGTTCCATCGGTTAGGCGGCTTGCGGGATAATTGATTCCGCCTGAAGGCGTTGAAAATTTCGCTAGCGGGCGCCAGCCATTGAGAGAAACGACGGAGTCATCTCTTCCGTCGCCAAACGAATTACGCCGCGTCCAACTCGTCCAAGATTCGTGCACCCGCGCTGGTGCCTAATCGGGTCGCACCAGCTTCGATCATTGCGTACGCCGTGGAAAACGAGCGAATGCCGCCCGCGGCTTTGATGCCCATGCGATCACCGACGGTACGATGCATCAACGCGATATCTTCCAGGCTTGCTCCAGTGCGCCCGTACCCGGTTGATGTCTTAACGAACGCCGCACCCGCATCCGCGGCGGCAATACATCCTTTCACTTTTTGATCATCATCTAAGTCGCCCGTCTCAAGAATGACTTTTACGGGGACACCGCGCACGGCTTGCACGACCGCCGCGATCTCGCGTTCGACGAATTCCGTAAACCCCGATCGCAGCGCACCGATATTGATTACTATGTCGAGTTCCGCTGCGCCATTCTTCACGGCCTCCCGCGCCTCTTCGACTTTGATGCGCGCCGTGTTAGCGCCGAGAGGAAAACCGACGACGGGACAAATGCCCACGGGCGTCCCATCCAAACGTTTTGAACAATACGTGGTCCATGCTGGATTCACGCACACGTTCCGAAATCCGAAATCAATCGCTTGTTGACACAACTGATCGATATCCACTTGGGTCGCGCTTGCTTTTAGCTGCGCATGATCAATCATTCCCGCCAATTCCTGATGCGTCACGGTTCAACCTTTCCCTGTGAATCCCTATACAACTTATGGTACCACTAGCAATCGTTAGCAACAACGTGTGGTATCTAACCATACTCGCCCGGAATTGCGGGTTGCTCGCGCCGTTGATACACTGCGCACCCAAAGCCCGAAAAGAAAGGCCCAGAGATGGACGAACGCCAACAACTTCAAGAACTTACAACAAAACCATTCCTCGGTCGAGTCGCCGGTTACGCCCGGCTCAGCGGCCCCGGTTACCTTCAAAGCGCTATGACACTTGGCGGCGGTTCTGTCGCCTCCTGCGTAGTCCTGGGTTCGCTTGCTAGCTACAAATATCTCTGGGTCCAGCCACTCGCCATTTTACTCGGCTACTTCGTTCTCGCCGCCATCGCCAAACAAACGTGCTACAGCGAAGAACGCCCCTACAGAGTCTTTTGGGAACGTCTGCATCCTTCACTCGCGCTCATTTGGGGCGGTAGTGCGTTCCTCGCCACCATCATGTGGCACATTCCTCAATATTCCCTAACCGCCAACGGCGTGGTCGAACTCGCCAATGCCGGCGGCATCAATCTCGATTCCACACCTGGACGCGTGGGCATTGGCGGCATTGTCTTATTTGCGGCGTGCATTGTCGTGTATCTCTACAACTCCGGAAGCCGCGGTCTTCGCATGTACGAAAATGCGGTCAAAGCCCTGGTCTGGTCGATTGTTGTTGCCTTCGGCTACGTCGCCATTCGCACGGGAATTCAATGGGACCGTCTTTTCACAGGTATCACCGGCATTGCGTTCATCCAAGATCTTCGCGCAGGAACATTTGACGATCGCGCCATTGCGCCTATCGTCGGTGGCCTCGCTGCTGCGGTCGGCATCAACATGATATTTCTGTATCCATACTCGTTGCTCAACCGAAAGTGGGGCAAAGAACACAAAGAACTCGCGTACTTTGACTTAATGTCCGGAATGGTCATTCCGTTCCTTATCGCCACATCTTTTATGGT
>JAJDAB010000037.1 GCA_029262095.1 Candidatus Hydrogenedentota bacterium | reverse complement strand
TGCGTGATGGAACACGGACGTGGCGGGTGTGGGCGGCGGTATGCGCCTTGGTGTGTTGTGCGGTCCCCGCACTGGCACAAGTACCGTTCAACGTCGTGATTGTCGGTGCCGATGTCGCCGGAGACCCGGACGTATTCACCGACGATCTTCAAGACGGTATTCAAGAAGCGATTCGCCGATCACGAACCGGTACGGGTCGGGTCGCTGTCCTCGTTCAGGACGACGCTTCACCTCATGGGCCGGTATCCATTCCCGCCGACGCCGACCTCCTGATATTTGGTATTGCTGTTGGCGTTGACGCCAACCTACGCAATCCGTCTTCGAACGTGGTTGAGGGTGTCGCAGGTGATGCCGCTATCACGATTCACACCGAATCCGTGCCGAATTTCTTGATAGGCGATGACAATGAGTCCGCATTTGAAGGCGGGCCTTCCGACGTCTTGGTTATACACGGCCTCGCCGCGACTGGCGGCAACAACGGCGTTCTGATTGATCAGACTGGTGATGCGGCCACGGTCGACCCTGTGATCGTTCTGCTGGATGCAATGTACATCCACAACAATGTTGGCTCGATCGCGGGCGAAGGGAACGGCATTCGTACCGAAGGGCTCGTGGTGCCGGTCACGACGAATTGTAGTATCTGGGGGAACGGCGATCGCACCGCGGGCGGCGATGAAGGCGCGGGAATTTCCATCGGCATGACGGGATCGCTATTCGCCCTGCACAACTCCATCCTACTCAACGAAAACTACGGCGTTCACTTTGAGGACGGCACGACCGCGACCATTCGAAACACAAGCGTGTATCGCAACGGGAACGAAGAAGAACAAAGCGGCGTGGCGGGCGAAAAAGACGGCGGCATTGTTTGGGATATTGATCCGTTCATCGATCCTAACTTTGGACCCGTGGCCGGTGGTATCGCGGTCAGCTTGACCGGCGATTTCGTTGGCACGAGCGGAATTACAACATTCAACGTCTTTTTTGGGCCACCCGATTTAGCGGTCGCAGTCCCCGTAACCGATGCCGGTGGCGTGTTGAACGTGACATTGCCGGCAGCCTATCGCGGTGTGCCTGGTCCGGTCGATGTGTACGTCGTGCGTACGGACGGCTATCAAGTTCGCGTGCCCATCGCATTCACGTATGTCAATGACGCGGGCGACACACCGATCGTCAGCCAAGTCGTACCTGAATGGGGCGATTTGGTCGGCGGCAATTTTGTGTTTGTGTTGGGTGCCGGATTCGAGCCGGATTGCGATGTCTTTTTCGATTTGGATGGCGGACTCGATACCGACGCCAGTGAAATGTCGAACAAAGTAATCTTCATTTCCTCGGGCGAATTATTCGTGAAAGTGCCCGAAGCTGCGGCGGCCGGAAAAGTCGAAGTGTTCGTGGTCAATAATCGTACGGCGCTTACAAGTGCGATTACCGATCCACGCGATTACGAATACCGGGCCAGCGGAGGCGTGCGTCCGTCTATCGTTCATATTAGTCCCAACTATTTCCGCGATACCGAAGGCGATCAACTCGATGGCGTTACCGCGCCGCGTGTCACGTCGAACATATTGGTGTGGAATCTTCTCGAATTGCCGTTGCCGGCGAATCCCGTCGTAAAGATCGGCGGCTTGGTAGTACCTTCTGCCAGCGTCGCGATCGTTGATGGCGTGTTTGCGCCGCAACCAACGCTGGATAGCGATGGCGGAATTCTTTACGAGATTATCGATGTCGAGATTCCTGTCTCGGAATTCGGTGGCGGCGGCTCATATGATGTCACCGTTATCAATCCGTCCGGTTTGAGCGACACGCTCAACGCCGGGTTCACGTATTACGCCGATGGCATCCCACGCCCCGATCCATTGGATCGCGAATGGTTGCCCGCGAATTTTGTTGCGGACGGTACGGGCGGCGCTCGCACGCTTCGGGGTTCGGCCTACGATACCGACATTTTGTTAACGCTGAACCCGGCAGGTGCGCCCATAGTTCTCGGGCCATTCAATCCGACGGATGGAACGGTCTTAATACCCTACTTGAGCCATACCCAGCGTAACGTCGAATTCAGTTGGCCCGGTAATCCGACCGTAGTGACCAATGCCGCATCGACGGTAAATTTACCGGCGGGTGCACAAACGGTGGTCGTGCAGATAGACAATTCGGCGGATGCCCAGGGCGATCCGTCCGTGGGTGCGACCGTGCAAACCACCGATTTTCATTATCTGGCGGCGGGGGCAAACTTCGATATTCGCAATATTTCCGTGACTGTCGGCGCACCCGATACGATCACAGCGGACATTTTGAATTTCGGCGCACTGGGTGGTGTTGGCGCATTCACAATCTTCGTGGACGACGTCGACGTGGGAACCATCACCGACAACGGCGGGGACAATGTTACGTTCACAGTGCCGACCGCTGAGCCGGGGATATATGGGCCGGTGGATATACGCGTCGAAACGGCGACCAATCCAGTGGGTACGGACCCGCTTTATTATGTCGCCGAGGATTCGTACAGCTATCGCCGCACGGATCCGCAAGCGGGAGGCGTGTTCCCGCGGACAATACCGGTGGATACGACTGCGAATGCGGCTCGCACGCAATCGGTTCCTGTACGCGTTACGGGTAGTGATTTTATCGGTCCGTTCACCGGTACAACGGGGACGACACCGTACACGCGCGTCTTTTTGGACAGCGGCGCGATCGGTACGGTCGATGTGTTTGACGCCACAGACATAGATATTTCCGCGTTGGTCGAAGTCGATCCGGATCCCACCGCCGCGTATTTGATCAATTCCTTTATGGAAATCGAGTTCGCCGTAGATTTATCGGCGGCTATGGGTGTGACGTTGCCCGCCGCCCCTGCACGTATCGCCATTCATCTCGACAATTTCGATCCGGTGGCCGCAACCGTACTTGCCGGTCCATCGACTCTATTGGACGCGATCATTATCGATGCTCCGCCGGAAATAACGGACGTACAGTTACTCGCTGATGTGAATCGCCGTGACGGTCCCGTGCGCGGTGGAACGTTGGTGCGAATTCTCGGGTTTAACTTTGAAGTCACGGTAGGTGATCCCGACCCAATTGTTCGTATCGGCGGTGAACAGGCTGAATTCCTCGCATTGACTCCTGGCGTTCTACCCGCACCTGATATTATCGACATCGTTACGTCACCCGCGCCTGACTTGTTGCCGGGTACTTATCCTGTGGTCGTTATTCGATCCGCCGACCTTCAAGAAGGCGTCTCGCCACCGGACAAGGATTTCACGTACTTCCTCGATGGCCGGCCGGAAATTCTCGAAATCGTCCCGAACCACATCCCGTTCCCGGCGACGGGCGATACCGATCCCCGTTACATTACGATTGTCGGGTTAAATTTCACGGACATCGTACAGGTTGTATTCGACCAGGGCGGCGCGAACGAACAGACGATCGACCATTACTCCGTCACGCCTACCGAAATCGTAGTGAAAGTGCCGTTGGGGGCAGACGCACAATCCGTATTGCCGTTAACGCCGGGAGGAGAAGTTACCATTCCGGTGTTTGTCCGCAACGTTCCGTCCGACGGCACTGTTGTCACGGCTACGACAAACGAGAGCAATACCGTCAGCATATTCATATTCGACGATGGTCGCGGCATCGAACCGAATGTTGCAATCCTCGAATTCAACAATGTGTTCCACAATTCGAATGACTACGTCATGGTGCAACCGGGCACCGGAAGCATTTCAATCGATCCGATGTTCGATCCGCGTGATGCTGCGGCTGCGCCGGGCCTACCTGGGCCGAAGTTAGCGACTTCCATACTTGATCCGTGGGTTGGCAAACTGGCCGTGCGCGATCCCAACGAAGGTATCCTCGGTGACAACACCGATCTCGAGAACCCGATGCGCAACAAAGCGGGTGAATTCACGTTGACACCGTTCACTGACCTCGACTTCGAGCTGCAGCCGCGTCCCGACTTCGAGTCGGACCCGCTTCAAGTGCAAGGCACCGGTCCTGCGTCTGGTCTGTTCTTACCCGATATCGGAGCGGACGAAATCAGTACGTTGGCAGCAGATATTGTAGAGATCGGTTGGTACTTAGCGCGGCCTATTCCGAATCCCGTACCCGCGTTGGATGCCGGAGACCTATCCATCATCGTCGGATTCCGTCCGGCTGGATTCGTGATGGATCCGTTTGATACTGCGGCTAGCGGCGGCCTCAATGACGTTAGCTTCTTCATCGTTCCGCAGGGCGGCGACCCCACAATCCCTGCAGATCGAATTCCGTTATCGGTGACGCAAGACCTTGGCGGTGGTTTGTACCTAATTTCAAACACGAACGACGCGATTGAAACGTTGTTGGATGATCGAGATGCTTCGAGCGATCCTTCGAGCGGCGACTTGCTCGCCGATGGGCATGCGGCGATTTACGTGCGTCCGAACCCGGCGGAGCCCTTGTTCATCCTGGGCGATCACCCCACTGATTTGACGGACGGAATCGGAGGCATCAACCCCAATGGAAACGTGACCATCGATGGAACGCCGTTTGGACCTATCGATGGTGCCATCCTCGACCAAGCGATTCTCGGGCGTCACTTCATTATCGATACGATTCCGCCTCGGGCTAATCTTGCCTCGGCAACATATGTTGGTATTGAAGAAGCGATTGAATCGCATGAAGTGGTCCTCGACTTCAATGATATTTTCGACTTGATGCCGCTTGGCCCTCCGTTGCACCCAACTGTTCCGATGGGCGCGACTCCTGATCATGAACCTTGGTACCCAGTGTTCAATTTCGCGCCGCTCGACACCAACCAGACGATAGGTCCCATTCCGGCGGAACCGCCCGCGACAGACTTCGGGGTCACATTGCCTTCGACCATTGGACCCGCAGCGACGAGCATATTCTTCAATCCGTTCTCTCTGGCAAACGCAACCGGCGGTCTTAATCTGCAGTTACGGGTCGCGATAGAGTTCTTCGATCCGCCGTTGTTGGACGATTTGGGAGCTCCAATCGGCGGGGATGATTTCTATACCAACCCACCCTTCGGCAGCGAGCCTAACGAGCCTCGCCAGGTCTCCGGATTTGAACCGAGTTTCAATACCAGCGCGATTGTCGGTGACATAAATGTGCTCGATGGTCCGGTGCGTTGGGATGTAATTCGTGGTGCAGGGTTGTTGCTGGATACCGTCACCACGCCGGTGGAAATCTCGAATGATTTCTTGACGAGTGGAGCAAATGTCGGGGTATTCAATCTCTCCCAAGACCCCGAGATTGCGATGTCCAATCCTCCAAACGGTGCTACGGACTCCGACAACGGAACGGTTGTCGCGAATTGGGGCGGTCTTGCCGATGCAACAACCGATCCCATGATTTTCTTGGATGCAATCGAGCATTTGGACGCAGCGGCACGCGGCAATTTCAATCTGAGTATTCAATTCGATGGCGAGGATCTTGCGGGCAACGATTCGACGGATGATCCAGACAATACGTTGTTAAACCCGCTAAACATTTATTGGTATCGCGACGTTAATTCTCGCATTTCCGGAATATCGGCGGGCAGTATTTCGTCTAATCCCATCCCAACGTTTTCGCTTATTCGCGATGGGGATCCAAGTCCTGCGCCCGATGGCGGGCCGAACCCGATCTTCAGTTTCCGGATATGGGAATCGATTGATGGCATCAATTATACGTCGCCTGGAACATGGACTCCTTGGTCGCCGGATCAAACGATTACATCGTTGTCGACGCTTTTGCCCGCAGACCGATTCATCCTGCTAGTGGTACACGGTGCGGATGAAGCGGGTAACGTTGAACCGTGGGATATTTCCATTCACGGTGTCGATCCGACGGTTCCGAACATTCCAATGGATATGACCTCTATCTTGCTTGATGGTAGTGGGCGGACCTTGGGCGAGTATGCCGATGCCCAGCCGAACTGGGTACGCTTTTTCTTTAGTGGTACGGCGCCGCCGAACACCCGTGTTCGCGCAAACTTCTGGCACGACAACAAAGCGAACAATGTCGCGGGATTTACGAATCCGACGGTATTGAATACTGGTGTGGACACCAGCCTCGGAAATACGTCTATCATTCCGATGCCGGGTGCCGAGTTGGTCACCGGCCAACGTGTCGCGGCGCAATTCTTTCTCTCGGTCGATGTGCCCCCGGAATTCAATCCGACGAACGACACGATTGAAGTGTCGTGGGAGTTATTCCGGGACGGTGTGTTGGTGCTGGACTCGGCTGGCTTTTTCTTGAATGACGCGGATGGTGCATTTTGCCAGGCGCATAGCAGTTCGGGACTTGCCGGTGCGGACGGGTTCTTCGCTATTGGCGCGGCGGAGACTCGCGAAATCGTTATTCCGGAACTCAATCAATGTATCGGTCTTGGCGATCCGAATCTCAGGGAAGACATCACGTATGTCTTCCGATCGACTTCGCGTATTCAACGTGGCACCTTACCCGCAGACTTGGTGGACTCTAGTCCGGCGAGCGTGTTGTTCACGGTGGTGCCGCTGGACACGCAAACGTTTGTGGCTCAAGCGCTCGACCCGGATCGGCAACCGATCGTCATCCTCGAGGAACAATAAGGGCAAAACGAACCGGCCTCGACCGGTTCTGCCCCGACTGCGCTGCTATTGCAGCGATCCACGACCCTAGTTATCTTACCAGGGCCAATTCAGGCCATCGGCCTAGATAGTTATCCCTTGACAAATTGGCGCAAACCGTTCAAGGATGGTAACCTAGAAAGTACGACAAACGGTGTGGTCCGTGGGCGGGTAATGTCCGACAAGATTCCGGCGTGGGTGCGGGGGTTCTGGGCTGCACGGTCACCGAGGGTTCGAGACTGGGTACCGATAGTGAGTCATGCGGTTGGGTGCGCTCACGACGGAGTTTTTGCTAGAACCGTGCTTTTTCAACGTCGTATGAAAGCTTTTCACAACCGAGTAAACGCTGAACAACCGCGATTACTGAGGCACAGTAGCCGTATCACACCGCCCATTCGGGCTATTCTCTTCCTCACCTGCTTCGGAATAATGGTGGGTTGTGGCGGGGGCAAGAAGGTCGTAGGCGTTCGGGTCGAGGTTAACTGCGCGTCCGTCTACTCGCCGGAGTTGAAGCTAGACGGCGCATCGATTGTGTTCGATTCCGAGCCTGTTGGCAATTCCACTATTGTGCTGGCAGATGTCGTCCCAGGACCTCATTTGGTTGAAGTGGAGCTTGAGGGGTACCACTCCGAATGGAAGACGGTTCGCGTTGAAAAATCTCCGGCCGAACAGTCGATCACGATCGAACTTCGCCCACTCGAAGGGGAGGTAACCGTCGAATCGATACCTGCGCCAGCGCTAGTTCGGCTCGATTACGACGCAATAATCGGGGAAACTCCGCTGATTAAGGCGAAGCTCCCAGCGGGCATGCACACACTGCAAATCGAGTATGAGAACTACGTGACCGCCGAACTGACTTTTGAAGTAGAGCCGGATTTTGTTTACACGAAAACCTTTGAACTCAACCCTAAAAACGGCAAACTACGGGTGTTTTCGGTGCCCACCAGCGCCGCTTTCTGGCTCAACAATCGCAAACAACTTCAAGAAACGCCGGTGATATTGGACCTGATTCCAGGCACGTATCGCGTCGGCGTACACGCTCCCGGGTATGTCATGAAAGAGCAGGTTGTTGAACTGACGGCGAATGAAACGGAAACCATTGAGCTGACGCTGCTTGAAGGTGCCGTTCCGGAGGGTATGGTGCTGGTTCCCGCCGGCGAGTTTATCATGGGCTTCGACGATGAATCGCCAGATGAGCGGCCTGCGCGATCAATCATGGTGGATGCCTACTATATCGACAAGTACGAAGTGACGAACGAGCAGTATGCAAGTGTCGTGAAGCTGCATCAATTTAAGAAAGGCGAAGAAAACGTGCCGGTATCGGGTGTTACATGGGAGCAAGCGACTTCATTTGCACGGGCCATTGGCAAGCGGTTACCCACGGAGATTGAGTGGGAGAAGGCCGCTCGCGGCGAAGATGCCCGGGCATGGCCCTGGGGTAACAATTTTCAGCCCGGCTATTGTAGTTATGCCTCCGGAACCAGCGCGCGTCTCCGTGATGTTGGGTCGCTCGACAAGGGGATATCGCCATATGGCTGCTTCGATATGGCCGGAAATGTCCGGGAATGGACGCAATCCTGGTATCAGGCCTATCCGGGGAACGAGGATATTCAAGTGGAGTACGGCCAGGTTTACCGTGTACTTCGCGGGGGTTCCTATCTCACGGGATCATTCGATGTCCGCTCGGTACGACGTCACTATGAGCGGATGGACCTCGCGGAGCCTGATTTTGGGTTCCGTTGTGCAGCGGATGTGGTCGTTTCCGTCGAGACGCGTTAAACTGATAATAATATGAATATTTCCGTATTGTATCCATCTGGATCGATCGCATTCCCCCAATAATCTGGCCTAGAAACTGTTGTCAATAATATTTTATTCTTGACTTGTTTCGCCCT
>JAJDAB010000036.1 GCA_029262095.1 Candidatus Hydrogenedentota bacterium | reverse complement strand
CGAGGGCAAAGTGCCGCGAACGACGCTTGCGATTACATCGTTGGGCCGTGAGGCGCTTAATGGGTATTGGGACGAATTGGAGCGTATTCGCCGACTCAAGCCAGAAAATCCGGCGCCACGGCAGACCTAGGCTGAGCGACAATTAGGATTGCTTTACATTCCCGGAGTTCGTTCTCTTTTTTTAAACCACGAAGCGCACGAAGAAATAGCGATGTTTATCCCGATAAGCCTAACGTCGCTGGGCTACTTCCTCGCAAGCTTGGGGGACATGTAGAGTGCGGGTAGATGCCTCGGCTGCGCTCGACATGACGTTTAGCGTTGTCCTTTCACCTGAAATGCACTTAGGATCACGTGGTGAATTGGAGTCGCCCTCTTGGAGTTCTCTTTGATTTTGTGGTGAGAAGGAATGACGCGCCTACCAAGTCGCTACAATTTGCAACTAAGATTACACTGCAATGAACGCGAAGTAGACGATGACAACGATGCCGAGCGCGATGCGATACCAGCCGAATACGGAAAAATCGTGTTTGCGGATGTAGTTCATGAGGAATGCGACAACGGCGTAGGCGGTGATGAATGACACGACCGATCCGACGGCGAGGAGTCCCCATTGTGGGCCGGTGAAGTTCGCGCCGGATTTTAGGACGGTGTATGCCGTGGCGCCGAGCATCGTGGGGATTGCGAGAAAGAAGGAAAATTCGGCGGCGGCGCGGCTTGCGCCGAGAATCATCGCGCCGATGATAGTCGCTGCGGATCGTGAGGTACCGGGAATCATAGCTAGACATTGAAATGCGCCGATGCCGAGCGCGACGCGGAATCCGATATCGCGCACCGTTTCGTGGCGTACGGTCATGGACATTCGTTCGAGGACGATGAGCAGAATACCGCCGACGATGAGTGCGGCCGCGATCAAGTAAGTGCTGGACAATACGCCTTCTATCGCGTCGTTTAGAAACGGACCGAGCAACGCGGCGGGCACAAAAGCCACGGCGATCTTGAACCACTGCAGAATAATACGGTCGCGCCGCTCCCGATCGCCGCCAAAGGGCCACAGGTCGCGCCAGAAATAGAGGACGACCGAAAAAATCGCGGGCAATTGGATGATGACGATGAACGCATGCGCGAACGCAGGGCCGTGTCCTAGGTCAACGAACTCGTCCGCCAGTTTTAGGTGGCCGGTGCTGCTGATGGGAAGGAATTCGGTCACGCCCTCGATGACCGCGAGAAATACTGCTTTCAAATAATCCAATGGGCTATCCGTTGAAGTTAGGGTGGGGAGCCATGATCACGAGTACAGACGCTGGCGATCCCGACTTGTTGCGAATGCCGTGAACCACGCCGGCGGGTGCGACGGCCAATTCGTTGGCCTCAAGTTTTTGCGTCTCATCGCCGATCTCGACTTCGCAGACGCCCTCAAGTACATGATAAACCTTATCGTTTTCATCGTGCGTATGGGGCTTCTGCGATTGACCCGGCAATAGGCAATACACATCGCAAAACATCTGCGCCGACTCGTAGAGATTCACCTTTTGCATTTTATCGTCGGAAAACGATGTCGCCCCAAGCGGGCTATGGAAAGACGCGGTCACGAACCAATACTCCAATCGTCATTTGCGGAACGGCATGTCCATATTGCCTTCATAATAGTAGGCACCTGAATCGTCCGGTTCCCATCGATACTTTTTCAAATCGCATGTGTCGTCATCGCGAAACTTGACGCGTTCGCGCTCAAGCAGCGTACGTTGGATCAATGCGCCCTCGCCATCGCCGCGCGGGCTGATGCCGCCATGTCGGTTGATAACCCGTTGCCACGGCACCCCATCCGGCGCGGCGCGCATGGCATATCCCACGGCACGCGCAGCCCTAGGCGCGCCCAGAGCTGCCGCAACCTGACCATACGTCATCACCCGGCCACGCGGGATATCGCATACGAGCGCATATACAGCTTCGTAGAAGGTCATCGTGCCATTGTAGCTGGGTTTGAGCGCGTAAGGAATCCGCGTTTACCGAATCGTGGGCATGCTGTACCATTCGATGTCATCAACCTTACAGGTGAGGAGAGCGGACCATGAAACGGATACTACTTCGCCGGGTCGCTTTGGCGGCTTTTGCCGTTGTGCTGACTACGCTGTGCGCATCCGCGCAAGAGCACCTACTCGGAAAAATCGACTTTCCGAACTCTGGTGCGTCTGAGGCGCAAGCGGATTTCCTTGAAGGCGTGCTGTACATGCACAACTTCGAATACGATGAGGCGCAGGCAGCATTCGAGCGTGCGCGGAAAAAGGACAAGAACTTCGCGATGGCGTATTGGGGCGAAGTGATGACGTACAACCATCCGCTCTGGGGGCAACAGGCGAAGGATGCGGCGTTAAAGGTATTGCGCAAACTGGGCCGAAATCCAAAGGCCCGGGCAAAGAAAGCGCGGACGCAACGGGAAAAGGACTATTTGCAGGCGGTCGAATTGCTATACGGCACGGTCCCTGAAACGAAGAAATTGCCGAAAGATGCGCGGGACATCGTTTACCGGGACGCGATGCAACGGCTACATGAAACTTATCCCGACGATCACGAAGCGGCGACCTTTTACGGATTGTCGATACTGGGCGGCGTGAAAGGCGGTCGTAATTACGCCGACTACATGCGCGCCGCAGCGGAACTAACGGAAGTGTGGGACGCGAATCGCATGCACCCGGGCGCAGCGCATTACCTCATTCATTCCTATGATGATCCGGTTCATGCGCCATTAGGGTTGCCGATGGCGCGGGCGTACTCGAAGATCGCACCCTCCGCGGCGCACGCGCAGCACATGGTATCGCATATCTTCGTGGCGCTGGGAATGTGGGATGACCTTATCACTGCGAACGAAATCGCCGTGCGGGTTGAGAATGAAGGACTTGATGAAGAGGGTGAGCGCCCGATTACGGCGTCGCATTATGTCTTCTGGTTGGAGTACGGATACTTGCAACAAGGCCGCTATGCGGACGCGGGAAAACTGTTGGAGGCCGCGCGAAAACGCTTGGGCGATTCACCAAAGAAATCGGAGCGTGACTACTACGGCGGGATGTTCGCACGGTACGTGTTGGACACCGAAGACTGGGATGCAGCCAACACGTGGGCCGCTCCTGACGGTGTCGAAATCGCATCGCCAAATTACCACTTTGCTAAAGCATACGCCGCGATACAACGAGGCGATCTCGCTGCTGCACGCGAGGATATGAAATTCGTGAAGCACGTGGAAGGGCGAGGCGAAGCGGTCGGCGATGAGGGGACGGTCGCCGTACTGCGTAAAGAATTGGACGCGGCGTTGGCACTGGCGGGAGGCAACGGCGAGGAGGCAGCTGCCCTTGCGAAAGCGGCGATCGAAGAGGAAGCGGCATTGCCCTACAAGTTCGGCCCGCCGCACGTCGTAAAACCGAGCGGTGAGATATTGGGCGATATCCTGGCGGCGTTGGGTCTGCACACTGAAGCCGAGACGGCCTACACCGAACAACTTAAACGCACACCGTTGAGAGCGAATTCGCTGCTAGGGCTTGCCCGTGCATCGGCGGCGGCGGGTAATGAGAAGGCAGCCGCGGCCGCATACGATCAGCTCGCTGGCGTATGGAAGCGTGCGGACGCTGCAGTGGCGGCGCTCGCGGAAGTGCGTCAAGCAACGCAGCATGCGTCGTTGGGCGGTAACTAGCGTATTTAACGAAGGGAGGGCCAAGTTCCTCGAAGGCTTGCGAAGCAAGTCTGGGCTTGGCCGGTATCACATGTGCGACTTGGCCAACGTGGAACTTGGCCCTCCGTGACCTAAGACTGCTCCGCTTTGGCGGATTCTTGCAAATGGTTGGGGATGTAATTCAGCCACGGCGCGTGCACGAGCGGCTGGTTCACCCAAGCGCGAAACGGTTGGTAGTTAACGAATTGCGCGACGAATATTTGCGCGGTGAACATGAACCAAACCACCAATAACGCGACGATTGCACCCGTCTTCGCGAACCACGTTGTGCCGCCGACGACTGCCCGAACGAGTACATGGCGATCCGCATTCTCGGTGGTGACGACGAGTCCCAATCGTTCAAGTGCGCGGCGTTCGAAGTCCCCCAGCTCGGCGGGATCGACGCGATCCGCGCGAAGCGCGCGGAGAACGCCTGCAGCATAAATTCGCGCGGCGACCAATCGTACAACAATGAAGAGACCCAAGACCGCCCACATCGTCCAGAAGTAGTAGCTCCCCATGAAGTCGATTTGTTGTGTTGCGGTCATCTCCGCGAAATTGGAATTCGCAAAATGAAGGAAATAGGGAAACACACGGATGATATGGACGGGGAATGAAGCCAGCGCATACACACCGGCCAAGAGCAGCATCCACAACCAACATACTCGCATCAGCCGGAGGTTGAGGCGGAACTGGTAAAACACGCGCCAGTCGCCGTTGATAGCTTGGCGCGCCTGCGCGATAGGTACGTACATCATTGCGAGGATGAACAAGCCGACACCGGAAAATCCCGTGATCGGACCGACCGGCGCTTGTTCGTAGCCTTTGTTGAACGAGTTGTCCCATCCCGCGTACCAGGAAAATACCCACAGCGCCGCAGCTGGCCCGGTGATAACGAGTGTATTCACAACCCCAAGAAAACCGAGCCGTAGATTTAGCCAAAGCGAACCCAAGTTCTGTGACGCGAACCGGCGAACTTTCCGTTGTTCCGATACGGTGATCGGCGCTTGGTTCACAAACCATTTGGGGCGATCAATATGCGGTACTGTCATCGCATCGCCTGCTGCAAACGCCGCGAACTCGCCGCCTTGGCCTTCAAGTCCACTCTTTCGCCACCAATACTTAAGCGCGGACCGTTGCATCCATCGATACGTCCAACCGACCGCCACAAGCGATCCGATCATCATCTGGCAGAACAGCACGCCGATGGTATATCGCCACAAGAACATCGCGGCCCGGCGTGTCTTCGCAAACGACATGTTGCGCGTAGGGGCGGTAGGTTCGGCGTATGCGACACTCATGCGATCGCCTCTTGTAACACCGGACCTTCGGTGTACTCCGTATCAAACCCCATGACCTGGCCAATCGTACCCGCGACGGAGATTTGGTCGGACAGATTATCGACCACTTGTCCCTGCGCGATTCCGGTGCCCATGACTGCGGCGAAAATGTTGTGCGCGTTGAAGTGATGTTGAAACGGCACAGCCGCCATCGGACTGGTATCCCGGCCACAGTCGGGCACTACGACGAACACCGTGTTATCCCGGTACTCTTCATCTGCTTCGACCGCATCGACCAACTGGCGCAGGCCTAAATCAATAGTGGATATACCGCGCGTATAGTGCGAAGCGTTGCCCCAGTGCACGTAGTCCGGATCGTTGTAGTTCACCATCAAGAGCTTCGGGCGCAACTCTTTCAATGCGCGAAGCGACAGTTCCGTAAGCAATCGATCACCGCGCGGATTCACGAATCCAGTCTCGCCGTAGTGCAGACGCCACCGTTCCCAAAATGCCTCGATCTCGTCGGACTGCCCGCGATCATCCCGGTGAACGCGATAATCGAGTTCCTCAAATTTTGCTAGTTCCTTCTTTTGCTTCTCGAGTTCTTTGCCCTGGAATACACCCGCGTTTATTTGGCGTCGCAATAGATACGTCTTGAATCGGTAAAGACTCAGCACGTTCGACCGATACTCCACGCCGAACAAGTGATGATTGCTGAACGCATAAAATTCTTCATCGGTACGGTCTTCGCCATTGACGATAAGCGCCTGATGCTCCGGCACATTGTATTTCTTCCGGAAACATTCAAAGATAGTGGGCACGGGCGCTTCAAACCGCTGGCCTAGGAACCGGCCGCCGACGTCTTTATACGCTTCGTATTTACCCGTAAGCAGATAGAGCGTGCCTTGGCCGTGGCTCGTTTCGACGCCTTCGAACTGCGAAATTTCCATGTTGGTGTACAACGTGCCGCGTTTCGCGAATTCGTGGCACAAGTACGGCGCATACGTCGTCACCGGTTCAATCGTCTCGCGCCGCCGAACGCCGCCGCCGAATCGAACGAGTATGACATTCGGGCCGGTGTAGTCGCGCGTGGCGGCCGATGCGCCGATAGGTAACGCATTGGCCATCGCCAAGGCCCCCGCGCCTGCAAGGCCGTCCCGCAAGAATTCCCGACGTGTATTCCGGTGTGTTCTCATCGCGCTGCCCTCGGGTGATAAAGGTCGTTACGATAGCGTTATACACCGATTTTGGAGCGAAAGTTACATTCCGAGACCTACGTAACTATGCGATGATCGCGAAGGAATTGGTCTCCCGGAAAGGACTCCTGACAGGCAACGACAAACTTTAGTGCACGAGATAGTGTCTGGCAATTGATGGCCGTTACCTCATGCGCGTGGTCGCGTTCCTCATTCAACTTCCCGCCGTCAATGAATACGAGCGCTACTTCTGATGACACCGGAAAACTTACCATGCTCATACCGTGGCCACGTTGAGCGAAAACCGGCCAATCGCTTGCGATGAAAGGCTTGTCGCGTGAGGTCGTGCAAACCTGCCATTCCCATCCTAATATTCTTTGCGCCCAGTGCTGAGAATTTATCCAGATCGCACCGAAACTGCTTGGCTTCAAGAATTCAGCATAAGCGTTTGAGTCATACGGTCTGTCGACCCATTGACACCAAATTCGAACAATGTGCTCCAACTCGGCCAGCGATTCAGTAGAAAGTGATTCAAGGTGCTGGCCGAGTACCGTTCTCGACATTTCCGGGGATCGTACGATCGTGGCAGCCACGAACAGGGCGACCGCTTTCTTATCACCTTCGCTCAATTGTTCCCGCAGTGCGAGCTTCTTAAGTGCAGGGGCCGCCGGGTTCTCTACGTTTTCATTGATAAATTGGTCGAACGCATCCGTCCACTGTCCATCCATTTCAATCATCGAAAATATATATGATGACCAGCCTACCCCTTTGGTCGTACGTCGTTGCCAGCACTTCTCTTGCAAATCGTATACACAAAGATTCTTGGAGAAGATCGGATTCGCAAAATTGCGTAGATAGAATTGAGAAACAAAATGTTGCTTTTTTGTATGTTGATTCATTGCTGTGTGACACCTTAAGCCACTTCATTGCCACTCGCGCTTGAGAATATGCGCATAGCCTAGCAAGAGAATCTCAGCTTTCTAGCTGATCCTTACGCTTGTTGTGGTCGACAAATATTGCTTTCACTCGAAGCAGATCCAGCATCTGGTCATTTAACCCTGACGATTCTAGCCAAGCGATCTCCTCAGCTGACGTCATGGAACTGATCTCGGAGAATATCTCTAATCTGATTGATCGCGTCATCGCCATTGCGTCGAAATTCTTTTCGCACATTCTTCAAATCCCTCTATCAATGCCTGACGCGATCATAGTCTATTTGACCAATTTCTTCGTAGGGACACGTGGACGTGCTGGAGCGTGTCCCTCCCAAATAGAAAAGCGGCCCCGCTACATCCGCAACGGGGCCGCCGATATCGCTAATTATCTAACCGGATCTAGTACCGATAGTGTTCCGGCTTGTACGGACCGTCGACGGAGATGCCGAGGTAGGATGCTTGTTTATCCGAGAGCCGGTCTAGTTTCACGTCCAGTTTGTCGAGGTGCAACCGCGCGACCTCTTCATCGAGCTCTTTGGACAGCGTGTACACTTTGCCGATTTCATAGCGGTCAGTTTCGACGGCCAACGTAATCTGCGCGAGCACTTGGTTCGTGAACGAATTCGACATGACGAACGACGGATGGCCCGTTGCGCAACCTAGGTTGACGAGGCGTCCACGCGCCAGCAAGACAATCGCTTTACCATCGGGGAAAACGAACTTATCGACCTGCGGTTTGATCTCGATCTCTTTGATGGCTTTGTTGTTCTCCAACGCGATGATCTCGATCTCGGAGTCGAAGTGACCGATATTACAAACGATGGCTTCGTCTTTCATCGACTCCATGTGCTTGTAGTTTATGACATCGCAGCACCCGGTGCATGTAACAAAGATGTTGCCTAACGGCGCAGCTTCGTCCATGGTCAGGACTTGGTAGCCTTCCATCGCGGCTTGCAGCGCGCAGATCGGGTCGACTTCTGTGACGAGCACGCGAGCACCCAGACCCTTCATGGCATCGGCGCAGCCTTTACCCACATCGCCATAGCCCGCGATGACGACAACCTTACCCGCGACCATCACGTCGGTAGCGCGCTTGATGCCATCGGCGAGCGATTCACGGCAGCCGTACAAGTTGTCGAACTTGGACTTCGTGACGGAGTCATTAACATTGATGGCGCGCGTGTACAGCTTGCCGTCATTCATCATGTGGTACAGGCGGTGAACCCCGGTCGTGGTTTCTTCTGAAACCCCAATCCACTTCTCGATGACGCCGTGCCACCGGTTTGGCGTTTCGGAATGTACTTGATGAAGCATCTGGTCGATGACTTCAATTTCTTCATTTTCCATGCTGACTTCCGGCAGCGATCCGGTCTTGGTGAACGTTTCCTCGAATTCGTACCCGCGATGGATGAATAAAGTAGCGTCGCCACCGTCATCAACGATGAGGTCCGGTCCGCCACCGTCCGGCCAGGTGAGCGCCTGCAGCGTGCACCACCAGTATTCTTCGAGCGTTTCACCTTTCCACGCGAACACCGGCACGCCGGTTTTCGCGATGGCCGCCGCCGCGTGATCTTGCGTAGAGAAGATATTGCAGCTTGCCCAACGAACATCCGCGCCCAAAGCTGTCAGCGACTCGATCAGCACGGCGGTTTGGATGGTCATGTGGAGCGATCCCATGACGCGCTTGCCCGCGAGCGGTTGCTCGGCGCGGTATTTTTCGCGGACGGCCATGAGTCCGGGCATTTCTTTTTCAGCAATGTCCAGTTCTTTGCGGCCCCAATCAGCCAGGCCAATATCCGCGACTTTATAGTCCAACATTTCCTGTGTTGCTGTCATTCAGTTACTCCTTCGGGTGCGCCTTTCGGTGCGCATTTTGTCTTTTCGATTC
>JAJDAB010000035.1 GCA_029262095.1 Candidatus Hydrogenedentota bacterium | reverse complement strand
AACGGTTCCGGGGATTGGATTGTGTCGGACGCATCAAACTGGATATTCGAAGGGACCGGCATGACGAACGACGACCGCATCCCCGGACTAATCGGCTGGGAATTCCATGGCGATCCAGCGAATATTGAAGGTTTGCAGGTTGTCGCTGAGGGCGACGCGATTAACACCGGTGGCGAATCCGCCCACTGGACATCGACGATCTATCCCGGGCCTAAGAACAATTGGGTGTTCAACGCTGCAACTATCTGGTGGGCGCAAGGCCTCAGCACGCCCCCCGGCCACATCCTTCCATACTCCCATTATGGAAGACCGCACGGACCGAGTGCGCATATTCAGCGTATCACTCGGAATATTCTTGATCGTTTTCGTAACGGCTAGGCGGAACGATCACAAAATCACTTTGATTGAAGTGGGGTCAACATGAACATCCGCATCGAACCATATACAGCGGAGCATCTGGACGGGATTGTGCGACTTTCGCTTCGCGCGTGGAAACCGGTGTTCGAGTCTGTCGAACGTGAAATGGGTCCTGAAAAATATCGCGAGTATTACCCCGATTGGCGCGTGAGTCAGCAAGAGGCCGTCGAGTCTGTGTGCGAGAACGAACAGATGCCCGTCTGGACCGCGCTCGACGGGGGTACGCCAATAGGCTTCGTCGGGGTCAAGACTCACGCGGACGAGGACATGGGGGAGGTGTATATGATCGCCGTCGATCCCGAAGCCCAGGGTCACGGCATTGCGGCTCGGCTCATGGAAATTGCCATCGAATGGATGAAGGGCAAAAAGCTCACCATGGCCATCATCGACACAGGCATGGACTCCGGCCACGCACCCGCCCGCCGCGCATACGAGAAACTCGGCTTCGAAATGTGGCCGGTCGCTCGGTTTTACAAGAACATCTGACAACGTTCCTCCTACGGTGTCAGGTTCGGGTCTGCAATATAGGGCTTAATTGCGCGTACAATGGAAAACGGAGGATGACACGCGTATGGATGTTCGAGCGATAGTTGCTGTTTGTGTTTTTTTGCAAGGGTATGTAGTTTCTGCGGCAGAATCGCGTATAGCTTCGTTCAACGTTGATGCCACGCCGCCGGTTGGTTCGGCGTTAGGTGGTGGAAGCGTGCCGCCGATGCGTGGCGTTGATGATGCGTTGAGTGCGCGTGGTGTCGTGTTGCTGCCTGACGGGCAGTTGCCCATCGTGTTGTGCGCAGTGGATTGGATTGGCATCGCGAATGAGGCACACATCGCCTGGCGCAATGCGCTGGCGGATGCTGTCAATACAGATGCCGATCGCGTCGCCGTGCACGTGTTGCATCAGCATGACGCACCGTTCGCCGATTTTGCCGTTGAAGCGTTGATGGCCGAGGCCGGTTTGTCCGGGCGCATGTTCGACATCGCGTTCGCGCATGACATCATTGAGCGTGTCGCCAATGCCGCGCGCGAGTCTTTGGCCGATGCGCAGCCGGTGACGCATCTTGGACTCGGTAAAGCGAGCGTCGAGAAGGTCGCCTCCAATCGGCGGATCCTTGGCGAGGATGGCCGCGTCGCGCATGTGCGTTGGACAGCCTGCACCGACCCAGCGCTGCAAGCGGAACCGGAAGGCACCATCGACCCGTGGATGCGTGCGGTCAGTTTTTGGAATGGCGATGAGCCGGTCGCAATCCTCACGCATTACGCGACACACCCCCAGAGTTTTTATCGAACGGGCATGGTCAGCGCGGATTTTCCGGGCCTCGCGCGAACGCAACGAGAAGCCGATTTGCCGAAAACGGCGCATATCCATTTCAACGGCGCGGGCGGCAATATCGCTGCTGGAAAATATAATGATGGGAACCCCAAAAACCGGCCCGTGCTTACGGGCCGAATGCACGCGGGAATGAAGCGGGCTTTCGTCACCTCGGATCGACATTCAGTCGGCGAACTCGACATAGAATGGGAAACGCGCAAGGTCGTATTACCGTTGCGTCCGGAAATCCAATTGGAAAACGAGCGGGCTGTACTCGCGAATCCGGAAGCGGATCTCGCTGCGCGCATGTCCGCTGCGCGCGAGATCGCCTGGATTGAACGGTGCAACGCGGAAACGCCAATTGTCATCGGCCGATTGCGCATAGGGTCCTTGCAACTTGTCTATATGCCCGGTGAACTCTTTGTCGAATACCAACTCGCTGCGCAAGCGATGGCCCCCGATGATTTCGTCGCCATGGCCGCCTACGGCGATTACGGCCCCGGTTACATCGGCACTGAAATCGCCTATGCAGAAGGTGGCTACGAAACTGGCCTGCGCACGTCGCGCACCGCGCCGTCCGTCGAGCCGGTTTTAGTGGACGCTCTTAGAGCGCTTTTGGTTCGGTAGTTGAATTTCGCCCGGAGTGCCACTTGGACTGGACTTGCGATCGTCTCGATTTTCCTCGTCGGATGTCCGCAACGTTCTTCGCCTATCGAACGCGCAGTGGAGTTTCTCGCTAAGAATCAAGTCACGACGTTGACGGAGCGCGATCTCAATCACAAGGGCATTAGTGACTACGAGGGTAACTGGCCGCAACATTTCTACTTCGAGGATTTCCCCGTTCTGCGGATTCGCGAGGTGAGCCCGTTCATGGTGGCGTTCACACATCACGCACTTACTACAATCGTTCCTGAAAACATCGAATCGCTGGGCTTGAGTGATGCCGACTACCTTGAAGTTCAAAACATGCGAAAGCGTGCCGTGAGTTTCCTGCGGCGATTCGAATCGCCCGGGGGCAATCTCGATGCAGGCACTTACGGGTTCTGGCCCGAGGATGGAGATCTGACCGGCGATGAATCGGTCCTCGCGGATTTCCTTTTTGGCGTGCTCGGCGGTCCTGTATTGAGGGGATCGCGGACGCCGCTAAACCTTGGCCCCTATCCCAATCGATTAGCCATTCCATCGGACGCCGACGTGACCGGTGCGGTTTATACAGCGATTCTTGATGACGCGGAACTCGACGGGGGGCCGGGATCCGCGATTGCGTTCGAGAATTTCTTCGCGGATTGGCGCGATACTGGAGATGTACCGCGAAGATTGAATCCGGATTGGTTGCAAGAGTCAAGTGGTTCATTTTTTACGTGGCTCAACTACCAACCCGTTGAGGTTTCGCCGGTTCCCAACGACGTTGATCTGGTGGTGAACGCCACGGTGCTCTATGCGCTTGGCCGATACGACCGCTTAGATACCGAAGGCGTCGACGAAGCCATTGCGCTCATCAATTCGGTTGTTGAACAGGGTATTCACCGTTCGGCATTCGATGAAATCACGAATTATTATCCCGACAACATTGCCTTTGAGTATTTCGTATCCCGTGCGTTCGCGGAAGGCGGTGTCGCGGGCCTTCAACCTGCGTTAGAAGCGCTCGCTGACGACATCGAGGCGTCAGCGAGTATCAACCACGCTGGGCATGCGTATTGGGATCGAGGCGACCCACAACTCAACACGGCTTTTGCGATTCTCGTGTTGTTAAACGCCGGACGAAATACAGCACTCGTCGAACAAGCCGTCGATTACCTTGTCGCCGAACAAAATCCGCTTACAGGCGGATGGGATGAGAGCGTCTTTTTTATCGCACGGGTCGATTCCGGCCGCCGCATAAACTTCGCCTCCGCGTCGCTCACCACCGCGATGGCCCTTGAGGCTCTGTGCCGATACCAAGTCGATACGCAGTCGAATTAAGAACTAGTCGCGTCAGGCGTGTGGCGTTCTGGGCGTGTCAATGAGACGAGTGCCGTGGAAACGACGAGTACCGCAGCACAAAACAGATAGACGTAGCGGGTGCTGTCGGTATTCTCGTAGATCGCGCTGGCGATTGGAGCGCCGAAGGCGTTGCCGAGCATGAATAATGTTGTACTCAAGCCGAAGATGGACGCCATGTGGGTTTCGCCGAACGCGTACACAAGGCCCACGGGGAATAGCGCGCTCCGCCCACCGGCCGCGAGGCCAGCCGTGATCGCGAAAGCGTATGCGAGCGCGGCGGAAGTCCCGGGCACGAGAAAACACGTTCCCACGACCGGGATAAAATAGCAGCACACCAATAGACCGCGAGTGGAAAATCGGTCTGCCAGGGGTCCGAACACGAGCGTGCCTGCCGCTTGGCATATAAGGAACAGGCTATAAACTCTTGTGGCGGTGTCGCGGCTGTCTAGATCGCGGGTGAGATATACGACCAAGAAAATGGTGAAGATGTTGAATATCATTCCTGTCAACATATCGCCGAGGCTGAGGCCCCAAAAGCTGCGCGTGCGAAATGCGCTTCCGATGTTCAAATCGTACTGGGGTTCATAACCGCCCTCGTGTGATGCCGCGTACGCTTCCTCTTTGGCGGGGTTGGGATTGCGTACCCACACTAGGATCGGGACGAGTGCAAGGAGATAGCCGAACGCAAAGTACGTGTAGATCTCGCGCCAACTATACGACTCAAGCAATGAGTTGGCGACCAACGGCAATGTGCCGCCACCCAAACCGAGGCCTAACATTGCGATCCCGGTGGCGATGCCCCGGTGCGTAATGAACCAACGCGCGACGACTGTGGCGACGGGAATAAATGTGTTCGACATGGCGCCGATTGCCGCGAAGGCCAAAACGATATAGAGTTGATATAACTCGGTCACACGGCTCAACAGCAGGGTCGTCACGAAGTTCAGGGTACAGCCGAATACCATCATTCGGCGCGCACCGAACCGGTCAATCATTGCGCCTAACACGGGACTTAGAATCGCGGCTGTTAGGCCCCAAATCATTATTCCGAAACTTACTTCAGTGTAGGTCCAGCCGGTCTCGTCCGCGATTGGGTCGATAAGGACGGGGATTAGGAACAGGCCGGTGCCCGCTGTAATTGTTAGTGCCAGTAATCCGCCGAATACCACCCACCACCCTTCGCGACCGTCCAAGACCAAGACCCCTTTCTAATCCGCTGTTGGCTGCGTGCTGAGCGGGAAACGTGTACTGTACGGCGTTGAGACGCGATTTCGCCAATGGGCGCGAGGGTACCGTTCTTCACGTTGCCCACAAACCGAAAGAGGTGCTCGAATAGACATGCGAGGAATTTCGGTCGATTCCGGGGCGAAATACGCGAATCGCGCGGAGCGGTTGCGCATATTGGGCGTCACGCTGGTGTCCGTCGTGGCGGCGATGGCGTATGCCGCTGAAGATACTGTTAGCGCCAAACGTGTGATTGAAATCGGAGAAGTGTGGTCCGGCCATTCCGTTGGATTTTGCCTGTATACGGCCGCCCCGTATCAATACGTGGCCTACTACGATGCCAACCGCGCGTTAACAGTCGCTATGCGCCGATTGGAAAGCGAGGAATGGTCGCGGATCGTATTGCCGGAACGCGTAAACTGGGACAGTCATCATTATGTAACCTTGGCGGTCGATCAAAATGGGTTCGTGCATGTGAGCGGCAACATGCATAGCGATCCGCTCGTGTATTTCAGATCGTCGGAACCGTTTGACGTCTCGACGCTTGAGCGTATGGAGTCCATGGTCGGTCCCGACGAGAAGAAGGTTACCTATCCGCAGTTTCTAACGGATTCAAACGGCGACCTGATCTTTTTCTACCGCGACGGGAAGTCCGGGGACGGCGTCCAACTGCTCAATCGATACAATGCAAATACGAACGTTTGGACGCGTCTAATCACCGAGCCGCTATTCGACGGGTTGGGCCGGGTTAGTTGTTACCCCGAGGGGCCGGTTCTTGGACCGGACGGCTACTTTCATCTCGTATGGGTCTGGCGTGTTCATGGCGGATGTGAAACGAATCATCACCTTAGCTACGCAAAGTCGAAGGATATGGTCCATTGGGAATCATCGGCTGGCGTTCCGGCCGGACTGCCCATTACGCCCGAGAACAAAGCGGTTATTGTGGACCCTGTGCCAGTCGAAGGCGGCATGATTAATGAATCAACCGTTGTCGGTTTCGATGGCAGTGGCCGGGTAATCGTCTCCTATCACAAGTTTGACGCGAGCGGCTTTACACAGATCTACAACGCGCGGAACGAGAATGGTACGTGGGCGATCTATCAGACGAGTAATTGGGACTACCGGTGGTATTTCAGCGGGGGCGGTACGATCGAGAACGAAATTGATCTCGGCCCCGTTACCGTAGGAGCCGACGGTCAACTCCTGCAAGGGTATAAGCATCCTCGACATGGTCAGGGCGTTTGGGTTCTTGACGAGGCGACTTTGAAACCCGTGACAACGTTTTTGGGCGGTACACAGTTGCTTGGCGTTTCGGCAGTCCCCCAAACGAAATTTTCAGGAATGGCGGTGCGCTGGAAAGCGGACACGGGGGCTACACCACCCGAAGGCCCCCAATTTTTTCTCCGATGGGAGGCGCAGCCTGTCAATCGCGATCGGGAACGAAAAACCATCCCGCCGCCGACTAGTTTGAAACTGTACGAGCTGAACGGCGCTGGCCTCTTTGATCTCGGCATGTCGTGCATCCACGACGGGTACTTTGAATGATGGGCGTCGCTGCGATCGCGCGCGACGAAACAGTGAATGGCGACGTGTCAACTCGCGAGGAGCGCTTGCTCTCCCTCGATCTATTTCGCGGCCTCACGATGTTTTTGCTCGTGGCCGAGGGGACGCATCTGTTCGATGTGATGGTTAATGAAGCGTTCGATGGAACGGTTATTGGATTTATCGGCGCGCAGTTTCACCACCACGAATGGAACGGACTGCTCTTCTGGGATCTGATTCAACCGTTCTTCATGTTTATCGTGGGTGTGGCGCTTCCGTTGTCGGTTGCAAACCGCGAGAAGCGTGGTGATTCTTGGGCCAGAATCTTGCGTCACGTGGTTGTTCGTTCGTTGGTGCTTTTGTTGTTGGGGTGGGGGCTCTATTGCATCGGCCCCGGCAAAATCACCTTTCGTTTTCAGAACGTGCTGGCACAACTGAGCGTGACGTACCTCATCGCGTTTCTCTTGATGCGGCGCGCGTGGTGGATCCAAATCGGTTGTTCGCTCGCGATTCTACTCGCGGTCGATCTTGCCTACCGCTATTGTTCCATCGAAGGGTATGACCAGCCATTCAGCAAGGGTCAGAACCTGGGTGCCTACGTGGATATGATCATCTCCGGCGAACTGTCAGGTGGGCATTGGGTTTCGCTCAACGCTATTCCAACGTCCGTTCACACCATCTGGGGCGTGCTCGCCGGACAGTTGCTCCTGAGTAGGGTTTCGGCACGCCGAAAACTGGCCATTTTGTTTGCATCGGGAATCGCCGCGCTGGCCATTGGATTCGGATTGGATTCGGTCACACCCATCATCAAACGTATCGCGACTGCGACGTTCGTCCTGAGCTCCGGCGGATGGTGCTTGATCGCCCTGGCGGCGGCCTACTGGTGGGTCGATGTCTTGAAAATCCGCTACGGAGTGACATTTTTCGCCATAGTTGGGATGAACCCATTGTTCATTTACCTGTTCGCCGAAGTGGGAGGGAGCGGGCTACTTCACCGTATTGTGAAGCCTTTCTCCATGGCCGCATTTGGATGGGTCGGCGACCTCTACGCCCAAATGTTGACGGGGTGTGTGGTCTGGGCGTTATTGTGGGGTATCTGTTATTGGCTGTACCGGCATCGAATTTTCGTCCGAATCTAGAACAAGCCGTAGAAAAGGAATGTGAACATGCGTGTGCAAAAGGAAGTTATTTTTTGTTGTCTAGTGGGAATCGTTTCCGTTGCTGGAGCGGCGCATGCGCAAAAGGGATTTGAAACTCATTTCCCAAATGAGCCCGATCCATTCATGGGCGACTATAACGGACGGTGGTCAGCCGAGATTGATGTCGATCCGGAAGTTCACGCGCAAGTCTTTCCCCTGGGTAAGGAAATGTACCAGATTCGAATCGTCGCGAAGCTTGGGCATCGTGCGCCGCCGAAAGCGTTGATAGAAGCGAAGGCAGAGAACGGCAAAATCGAGTTCGATGAACAAGGCCACCGCGGCGTAATTAAAAACGGCACGCTCACCGGCGGCCAGTCGAAGGGCAAGGCCACGTTCGAGATGAAGCGCGAAGTGCGTGAGTCGCCAACGTTGGGTAAGAAGCCGCCGAAAGGTGCGGTCGTATTGTTCGACGGTGACGACTTCGATGCGTGGCAAGGCACGGAAGATTGGGTGCTCATGCCGGGCGCGATGATGGTGACGCCGAAGGGCAAGTATCTCGAATCGAAGCAGTTGTTCAAGAGTGTCGACCTGCACGTCGAATTTCGGACGCCACTTATGGAGCGATCCCGTGGTCAAGCGCGCGGCAATAGTGGCGTGTTCGTGCAAAGTGCGTATGAAGTGCAAGTGCTCGATTCGTACGGGCTTGAAGGCTATTACAATGAATGCGGCGCGCTCTATAAGCTGTCCGCGCCCCGCGTGAATGCCTGTGCGCCGCCGCTCCAATGGCAGACCTACGACATCAGTTACACCGCCCCGCGCCACAAGGCCAACGGCGAACTCGAAGCGAATGCACGCATTACGGTCTATCACAACGGCATCCTGATCCAGGACGACGTTGAACTAAGATGGCGCACCGACTGGAAAGAAGCCGACCGCCTAAAGCCGCCTCCGACAGAACCGGGCCGGATTCGGTTGCAGGGGCACAACAATTACGTGCAATTCCGCAACATTTGGCTGGTGGATAGGGGAGAATAGGGCGTTCGTAGTAAGACGGTTTGGAGTTCCGC
>JAJDAB010000034.1 GCA_029262095.1 Candidatus Hydrogenedentota bacterium | reverse complement strand
AAAAGATCGCGATACAAGTAGGCAAATCCGGCGCGCTAACACCAGTCGCTGAAATGGAGCCCGTACAACTTGCAGGCACGACGGTCCAACGCGCGTCCCTCTATAATTTTGAAGACCTCGCGGCGAAAGACATCCGCGAAGGCGATACGGTCGAAATCCAGAAGGCCGGCGAAATCATTCCACAAGTGATCCGATTCGTGCCCGAGAAAAGGAAAAAAGGCGCGAAAAAGTTCAAAGTCCCGAACAAGTGCCCAGTCTGCAAGAGCGATGTGCGCAAAGACGCTGATGGCGTTTTCCTGCGCTGCGTAAACCTGTCGTGTCCAAAGCAAGTCAAAGAACGGTTACGCTATTTTGCCAGCCGCTCCGCAATGGACATCGAAGGGATGGGCCCCGCCATCATCGAACAACTCGTCGACAACGGCCACGTCAGCGACCCGGCCGACTTATTCACCTTGGACGTCAAGACGCTCGAAGCGCTCGAACGCATGGCCGAAAAATCCGCAGCGAACCTTGTGGCGTCCATCGAAGCGAGCAAGACACAGCCACTCAGCCGCCTCCTCGCCGGACTATCCATTCACCACGTCGGCAGCGAAAACGCCGAGGTGCTCGCTCGGCACTACGGCCATATCGATGCGATTATGAGCGCGACCGTAGAAGACATGGCCGACATCCACACCATCGGCACGATCGTGGCGACGAGCGTTCACGACTTCTTCGATGCGGCCGCAAACGGAAAACTCATCGAGCGATTCGCCGCATGCGGCCTGACCCTCGAAGAGACTGCCCGTGACGGCGATGAGGGCCCAAAACCGTTCGAGGGCAAGACCTTCGTTGTCACCGGAAAGCTTACGAGCTACACGCGGGATGGTATTCACGATCGCATCAAGGCGCTAGGCGGCCGCACCAGTTCCAGCATCAGCAAAAAGACGGACTATCTCGTCGCGGGCGAAGAAGCAGGGTCCAAACTGAATAAAGCGAAGACATTGGGCGTCCAGGTATTGTCGGAAGACGAATTTGACCAATTGGCCGAGGCTGACGCGTGACCCTCCACCGAATCGAATGCCCGCCCGAACTGAATTTGGAAACGGGCCGCGATATCTTTAACGACGATTCAATTGACGCGGTTCGCTCTGGGGACGAATGCCTCATCGACCTCTCGCAAACCAGTAAAATGGATCCGCACGGCGGCGCCTGGCTCATTCGAATGGCGCAAGCCGTCCGGAATAAAAAGGCGTCCGTCCGCTGGGAAGGCGAGTCTGGTCAAGTCGCCGAATTAATGACGCTCATTGAACCCGGACTACTGGACGAACCCCCGCCGCCCGCACGCGAACCTGGCTATGTGGAACAAGTCGGCGGCATCACTATAGACGTAATCCGTGAAGGCCGAGAGATGTTCGCCCTGCTTGTCGACGCGATCTATTGGACCCTGCTTGCGCCGTTCGAAGGTAGAGGGTTTCGATGGTCGCATTTCATCGATGAAGTCCACGACATGGGCGCCAAGGCGGTACGCATCACGTTCCTCATGAATTTTCTTCTAGGCCTGACTATCGCGATGCTCTCCGCCGCGCAATTGCGGACCTTCGGTCTTTCGATATTCGTGGCACAGCTCATCGTCATCGGATTCGCACGCGAACTCGCCGCCATCATGACCGCAGTCGTCGTATCCGCGCGCACCGGCGCCGCCATCACCGCAGAAATGGCGACGATGGTCGTACAAGAAGAAATCGACGCGCTCCGAGGCATGGGGCTCAACGTCACCCAATTTCTCATCGCGCCCAAATTGCTCGCCCTACTCGTGGTGTTGCCCTGTCTGACCGCCATTGGCATGGTCGCCGGTATCCTGGGCGGACTCTGTTGGGGTGTGTTCGTCCTAGGATTCCGTCCCCAAATATGGCTGAACGAAACGCTCGCCGCCGCGCAATGGAACGATATCGGGCAAGGTCTGCTCAAATCCCTGTTCTTCGCGCTCGCAATCGTACTCATCGGTAGTCACAACGGCCTACGCGTCAAGGGCGGATCGCGCGGCGTCGGTCGCATGACGACCCGCGCCGTCGTCATGGACATCTTTATGATCATCGTCGTCGACATGCTGTTCGCAACCTTTTTCTACTTTACGGTGGGCTAGACGATGCCAGCTCACGAACCCATCATCCGCGTCGAAAACCTGGATACACATTACGGAGATAAACAAATCCTCGACGATGTGTCTTGCGAAATCGCTCGCGGGGAAATTTTTGTTGTCCTCGGCGGCAGTGGTTGCGGCAAGACCACCTTGTTGAAACACATGACCGGCCTCCTGAGTCCAACCTCTGGAGGAATTTATATCAACGGACAAAATATTGCCGATTTAAGCGAAGATGAACTCGCCCGAATGAAGCAAGGAATTGGTATCGCCTTTCAATCCGGTGGGCTCTTTAATTCCATGACCGTAGGCGAAAACGTGGCACTACCGCTCCGCGAATACCGGCTCGTCGATTCACAATTGATTCCCGCAATCGTCCGCATGAAACTCAGTCTCGTCGGCCTGGTCGATGCGGAAAACCTCTTGCCCGACGCGTTATCCGGCGGGATGAGGAAACGCGCAGGACTCGCGCGCGCATTGGCCGCCGACCCGCCGGTCGTATTTTTCGATGAGCCGTCCGCCGGCCTGGATCCCATCATGGCGTCCGGCCTGGACGAACTCATACTAGAATTACGCCGCTTACTTGGCGTCACGTTCGTCATCGTCACGCACGAACTTGATTCCATTCGCGCGGTCGCAGACCGTATACTCATGCTCGACAAGGGCCGCGTGCTGTTCCAAGGCAGCGTGGCCGAAGCCGAATCGTCGGGCATCGACCGCGTACAACAGTTTTTCGAACGACGCCCCGACACCCACATCGCCCAACGAAATCTCTAACGGAAGTATCTACCAATGGCGACCCGAGGACAAAAGACACGAGTTGGCGGATTTGTTCTGCTCAGCGCTCTCGTAATGGGTGGAGGTTACTATTTCCTCTCGGATCTGCAAAACGTCGGCATGAAGAGCTACAAACTTCGGTTCGAGGAATCCGTTCTCGGCTTGTATATCGGCAGCCAGGTCAGTTATCTCGGCATCTCCATCGGCAGCGTCGAAGAGATCGGCGTCGAAGTGGAGAACGACGACTACTACGCCGATGTTCACATTCTGATCGATACAAACAAGCTCCCCAAAGGCGACGAAGGTCTGCGGTCCGGCATCCGCGCGAAATTAGAAATGGTGAACCTCGCTGCGGGCACGATGGCCATCGCCCTCGAAAATCCCGATCCCGGCGAGCAACTCCATGACCCCGGCGAATACATCCCGACCGAACAATCCCTGATGGGATCCTTTACGTCGTCGTCACAAGAGACCATGGCAAAAGTGATGGACCTGCTCGCCGAGACCAACAAAGCCCTCGCACGCGTGAACACCGAAGTCATTGGCGAAATCGGCGAGACCCTTCGCGGCGTCAATGCGTTCACCGCCGAGGCCACCGAATCGCTTGACGCCGCCCAACGCGACATGCACCTCGCTGTACAAGACACACGCGCCAGCATGCAAGACTTCCGCGAACTCGCGGTGGCCACTACCGAACTTGCACGCAACGTAAACGATACGGTAACTGAAGTTCGCGCGAAGCTTGCCCCAATAGACTTTGCCGAATCAGAAGCTGAATTCCGCGGACAATTCGTCGCACTCTCCGAAAAGTTGCAGCAGATGGCCGACAACCTCAGCACCACGACCGAAACGGTGTTGTACGACGCGGACAACGTTCAATATGAGTTGGTCGAGGTTACACGCGGCTTACGCGAGGCCATCGAAGTGCTCGTCGAAGTCGTAAAACCGCTCCGCGAAAATCCGTCCGCGATAGTGCGCGGCCGCGGCCAGCCCCGAGGACAAAACTAAATGCGCACATCGACCCGCTTACCTATGCTGTCTCTATTCCTTTTCGTCGCGACGCTCAGCACATCAGGATGTTTGACTCCGCAAGATTACACGCCCCTTGCGCAATACACGATCGAACCCAATCTAACGGAAATACCCAAAACGGCGACAACGGAAACAACGCTCGGCATACGCCGTTTCAGTGCTGCGCAACCCCTCAAACGAGACATCTTCTACCGCGACCCCGACCTACGCGTCGGCAACCTACTCGACGCGCAATGGGCCGAATCCCCCCCCGACATGATGACACGCCACGTGTTCGACGCCGCCACCTCAAGCGATCACTTCCAAGATGTCGGCCTCGCCATCGATGTATCCCGCCCCACGTATGTACTCACCGGCGATGTGCGCCGCTTCGATCTCAACCGAACGCAAGAGCAATGGCGTGCCGATTGCGAAGTCCATTTCGAGCTGAGAAGGGTCCGAGATGGTGGTGCCGCATGGTCTGACACGCTTTCGGGGTCTGAACAGCTATCCGAGAATACAGTCGCAACACTGCCCAAGGCCATGAGCGAAGCCGCCGCCCAAGTGATTCGGGAAGCGATAATCGAGATCGTCAAGTCGAGTCCCGAACTTTAGAACTCGCCCGGCAAACCCAAGCACACCAATGACTTTCGCCCGTTCGGACGCTATGGTATGATCCATATACTGCGGTTTTGTAGGCCCGACTGGCCACCGCACGCTTGGATGGACTTATGGGCACCCGATTCTTCGAAATCGAAATTCCCAGCACGCTTGACCACTTGGGCGAAGCGCAACAATGCGCCCTCGCAGCCCTGCTGGAAAACGACTGGATCGAATCCGACCAGACGTTCTACGCCCAGTTATGCCTCGAAGAAGCCTTGGTAAACGCAATAACCCACGGCAACAAGAGCGACAAACAACGAAAAGTCCGCCTCGAAATGGAAGCCGACGGCGACCTCTGCTCGATTCGCGTTTTCGATGAAGGCACAGGATTCAGCGCCGAAAATGTCGACCTACCCGAAACTGACAAACTGAACGGAAGAGGGGTCTGCCTCATCCGATACTGCATGGAAGACGTAACCTATAACCAGGAAGGCAAGTACTTGGAGATGACGATGCGCCGCAAAGGCCTCGGCGAAGGAGAGCCTTCCGGTGAGTGATTCCAATCTAATTACCTTTAGCAAACGTCCACCGATTCACGTCGGCCGCGTGCAAACCGCCAGCATGTTGGATGCCGTAAACGTTTCCCAGTTCGGAAAAGAATTGACCAACTTCGTTCAAGAGCACGACAAAGTCAACCTCTTACTCGATTTCGAAGGCGTCAACTACCTTTCCAGCGCGGTCTTGTCTGAACTGCTCAACGCCCAAGAGCGATGCGAAGCCACCGGCGGCGGACTGCGTCTTTGCTCCGTCAACCCTGAAATCAAGAAAGTGTTCGAGATTTCCAACCTCGACAAGGTGTTTGTCCTCTACGACTGTGACGTTCGCCAAGGTGTAAAGCGCTACCAGAAGTCGCTTGAAATCGAACGCGACGACGAAACATGGGGTCACGCCACCGAGCGACTCTAATGGCGCTACCGTTTCAGACACGCCTGACCCTGGCGATGAGTTTGCTCATTATCGTCGGCGTCTCAACCATCACCGCCCTCGTTCAATGGAGCGCCGCGTCCAACATCACCCGAAACGCCTACGTGAGCGGCCAAAATATCACACGCCTCGCCAGTCTGAACATCGAGTACGGCTCCGACCTCCCAGACAAAGTCATGGAACGCGTCGGTGATCAAATGCTGTTCAGTGGTCTACTCCTTGCTGAATTGATCGCTGTGGCCGAAAACGACGCCGGAAAATCGCCGGAAGAAATAAACGCGATTTTGCGCCGTGTCGTAGAAACGGCCCAGTCCACTGGCGCGCCGCTTCCGATAGACGATCTATGGGTCACCGACGAATCCGGCAACGTCTACATCGGGCTCGAAGCCATCGATTTCAAATTCTCATCCGACGCAACGAAGCAGCCGCAAAGCCACAAGTTTTACCCGCTTCTCGAACCAGGCGCCGCCCCGGTAGTCCAATCGTTCGGTCCGCGGGATAGCGACAATAGAAGTTTCAAATACGTTGGCGTGCCAGGCGTAGACAAACCGCGCATCGTACAAGTCGGCGTCGGCGATCACCTCCTTGATTCGATCAATCGCGACTTCGCCGTCCAAAATATTGTTGACCACTTCGCGACCGGCCTCGACGTGTCCAGCGTGCTCATTGTAGACGAAGCTGGCGATATCCTGGCTGCATCAGGCAAACCACTCGACGAGTTTACGGGAGAAGACCCCTCCGAACTGATCGACTTCTGCATCCGCTTCCTGGAGAAAGGAAATACGGATTTCGATTTCCTGCTGTTCGGCGGTGAACTCGGTGTGGCGACGAGGCTGTCATCGCGTGACGACGCCGTCCGCCGAGCGATGTTCATGATCCACCAAGTGGAACCCGTACGCGACCTCATCTTCGCAGCCGCAAAACAAATACTCCTCGCGAGCGTCATTGTCGTCCTACTCGCCATTGGTGTCATCTATTTGTTGAGTCGCAGTATCGCGCGCCCCATCCTCGAACTCGCCCACGGCGCCCGCGAATTCGGAAAAGGAAACTTCGATTACCGGGTCAACGTAAAAAGTGACGACGAGATCGGCACGCTGGGAACCGCGTTCAACTCCATGGCCGTATCCATTCAAGACAACATGAAAACCCTAGAACTCGAGACCCGGCGTCGCGAACGGCTTGAAAGCGAGTTGGCAATCGCTGCGAAAATGCAACAGTCACTACTGCCCGACCACCGGCCAAAGATTGAAGGCGTAAGACTCTACGGTCACTGCAGTCCTGCGCGCCAGGTCGGAGGCGATTTTTACGACTACTTCTCTATGGGTAAAAATCGGATTGGAGTCGCGATCGGCGATGCGACCGGCAAAGGGTTGCCCGCGGCATTGTTGACCACCGAGTGTTGGAGCGCCTTCAAGGCGTTTTCACGCGTGAGCGAATCACCCGCTGAAGTGCTCCGCCACACCAACGAATTGATGAATAAACAAGTCGGCGATTCGGGACAATTCGTGACGTGTTTCTTCATGATCTTGGACGCGGAACGCGGCACCATTTCCTATTCCGTCGCTGGCCACAATCCGCCAATCCTGAGAGGTAAAGACCCCGAACGCTGCATCATCCTCGACAGCGAGTACGGTTTACCACTCGGCGTAGACCAGGATTGCCAGTTTGAGAACCACGAAGTGAAACTCACCGATCACGACACCATCCTGTTGTATAGCGATGGCGTCACCGAAGCCCACAACAGCGGCAGCGCACTATACGGCGATGACCGACTACTGAATCTGATTAAACGCGAAACAATTCAATCCCCCGAAGATACCGTTCAATTCGTCCTCAACGACGTCGAACAATACCTCGGCAGCACCGATTTCGGCGACGACGTCACCGTCGTAAGCGTCCACTTTCGAGATACGAATGGGGCGAGCTCAGGCCCGTAAACGGGAGCGCGTCCCTCCCAATCGACTTTTCCGTTCTACGGCAACGCATACGCGATCAACGTCGATTGTTGCCCCTGTCCGCCGACCGCGCACACCACGTACTGTTTTCCCTCGTGCAAGTAGGTCATCGGCGTTCCATGTGGCGTTAGGTCGATGCGTTGCTCCCAAACCAAATCACCGTTCGTCTTGTCCCAAGCGCGGATATACCCTTTGTCCCCCATTCGCATCATGGAGTTCGTGTTCTCATCCGCTTGTATCGCGAAGAACAAGTTTTTGGTTAGCACTCCACCGCCATTCGACAGAAATCCATTCGCCGCCGAACCTAATGGACCAAGGTTTAGATGCTTGATCGCGGGATGATCCTTCGGGCCATCGCCATGCGGCACCTGCCAGACGAATTCACCTTTGTTCAAATCGATCGCCGTAATACGTCCATACGGCGGCTTCATCAACGGCAACCCCTCAGGCCCCTTCGGAATTACACCGCCTGCGACCATGTAATCAAAATTCGACCGATTCTTATCCGCCGGACCGACCGAAATCGCGAACGGCAGTGTCATTGACCCCACGTACAGAATCTGCGTTTCCGGGTCGAGCGCGGCGCCACCCCAATTCGCACCGCCCGCCGGCCCCGCCATAATGATCGTTCCCTTCGTATCACCCAACAGCGCTGGCGGCGTGAACAGCGGACCGTAGGTGTACTCCTTCAAGATTTCTTTCGCCTTTTCGTGAATCTCAGGCGTAAAGTCGACTAAGTCATCCTCGGTAACACCCTGCCGGTCAAACGCCGGCGGCTTCGTCGGATGGATCTGCGTGGGCGATGTCCACTCGCCCGGCACATTCGATTTCGGTGCAGGCCGTTCTTCCATCGGCCAGACCGGCTCACC
>JAJDAB010000033.1 GCA_029262095.1 Candidatus Hydrogenedentota bacterium | reverse complement strand
GATTGCCGATGTCGAACAGACCCGTTTGGAGCAAGCGCGCGACCGCGTGCATGAACGGTACGCGGGCGAGCGAGCCTCCGGCCAATATAACGGCTGTGCCATCTACCCGGACTACCGAGAACTTTGCGCGCGCACGGATATCGACGCCATCGTCGTAGCGTCGCCTAATCATTGGCACGCGCTCCATTCCATCGAGGCCATGCGTCAGGGCAAAGATGTCTACTGCGAAAAACCGCTCGCGATGACGATCTACGAATCCCGCGCGATGGCGGATACCGCGGCACGCCACGGTCGCATCCTGCAAACCGGTAGCCAACAACGATCGGATGAAGCGTTTCGCCTGGCTTGCGAACTCGTGCGGAACGGTCGCATCGGCCAAGTACATTCCGTCAATGTGAATGTCGGCGGGCCGCCCGTGGAGTGTTTTCTTCCGGCAGAACCGGTGCCGGCAGGACTCGATTGGGATTTTTGGCTCGGACCCGCGCCGTGGCGTCCTTACAATTCCGACATCGCGCCCGGCCTCGATTTTGACGGCTGGCCGAATTGGCGCGCGTATCGCGACTACGCCGGCGGTGCAATGACTGACTTCGGCGCGCATCACTACGACATCGCGCAATGGGGTTTGGGCATGGACGAGACGACGCCAATCAAAATCACACCGCCTAACGGCGGCGACGTTAAACGGCTCACGTACGAGTATGCCAATGGCATCACGATGTATCACGGCGGCGGTGCGGACGGCGCGGCGGTCGAATTTATCGGTTCGGAAGGTCGCGTGCTTGTAAACCGCGGCCAATTCTTAAAGACCGATCCTGTAACGCTTCGAGACGAGCGAATCGGGCCCGACGAGATTCACCTCTACGATAGTCCGGATCACCGCCGAAACTGGCTTGAAAGCATCCGTACGCGCCAACAACCCATTTGCACCGCCGATATTGGACACCGTACGGCCACGGTCTGCCACCTCGGCAACATTGCGTACTGGTTACAACGACCGTTGCAGTGGAATCCCGATCAAGAAAAATTCATCAACGACCAACTCGCTGACCGCCAAATCCGAAGGCCAATGCGCGGCGAATGGACCGTTTGAGCGGAGCATCTAGTAAGACAGAAAACCTTGGTTCCAGATTCTATTTAGTTGGAACTTCATTTCGAGAGTGGGGGACACGCAACATGAGATTACGATCAACACAACTTGGGGAGGCGAGGCTCCTGCCAAGCCGAATACTCGCGCGAAACGCTACATCAGTATTCGCAACAATCTTGATAGGAAGCTTTGTCGTCCCGACGGCCGACGCCCGGAGCGTGCTCGAAAAACTCGATGACGCGGTCGCTGCGATGGCGACCTACCGTAGCGGCGATTCCCCCGAACCGTTAGAATTGGTTTATGGACTCACGGTCAAATCTCAGGGTTCTGACGCGGCACGCAGCGCAATGGCCGAACGCCTCGCCGGACTTTTGGACGGTAACGCAACGATCGAAGCACGAACGTTCGCGTGCAAACAACTCCACCTCATTGGCGGCGACGAATCGGTTCCGGTGCTCTCCCGATTGCTCGGCGATTCGGAACTTGCCGAAGTTGCGCTCTATGCGCTCGACGGCATTCGCACACCAGCCGCCGACCGTGCGTTACGCCAAGCCTTGAATACCGCGCCCTCCAACTTGAAGGTGAGTATTGTCAATTCACTTGCCGAACGCCGCGATGCGTTTAGCGTGAAAACGCTTGCCGGCATGGTCTACAAACGCGACGACGCGCTTGCATCGGCTGCGATTCAAGCCCTTGGGCGTATCGGTGACGAGCAGTCCGCTCGTGCAATTGCCCGCGCGAGAGAAGGCGCTCCCGCACCACGCAAAGTTCAACTTACCAACGCGCTGCTTGAGGCGGCGGATAGCCTGAACTCAAGAGGCCAAACACAATCCGCCTCCGCATACTACGATCGGCTCTATCGTTCGTCGGGAACACCGGATGCCAAACTCACCGCGTTCCGTGGATTAGCCGAGTCGCTTGGCGACAAAGCGACTCCGGTCATTGTGAATGCCATTGGATCGGATTCCTACGAACTCGCGGCAACGGCCTGTGGATTTGTAGCTGAAACACCTGCGCAGACCGAAGCCACCAACACATTTGCCGCGCTCTTGCCCCAACTCAATGAAGACATTCAGCCGTTACTACTCAATGCGCTGGCCCAACGCGGAGACTCCGCCGCGGCACCGGTCGTACGCACGTTGGCGTCATCAGCCGATTCCGATGTTCGAGACGCGGCGTTACGTGCCGTGGCCCACCTCGGAGACGCGTCCGATGTTCCGTTGCTCCATTCCGCATCTGCGGAGAACGCAGCCGCCGCGACCGAGGCGATGATTCGGTTGTCGGGGCCGGGTGTATCGGATGCTATCTCGCGGACTGCATTATCCGGCACAGCGGAAAGCCGTCTTCCATTGATAAACGCGCTCGGCGCCCGCGCTGAGCCGGGAGCCGTTCCCGCGCTCCTACGCTTTGCACGTGATGCGGACCCCCGCATACGTGAAGCCGCGTTCGACGCATGCGCCGCTGCGGCTGATACATCGTCCATCGAGGAACTAACGAAGCTCCTGGTAAGCGAGTCCGATGACGCCGCACGGAAAGGCGCTGAGCGGGCGTTGATCGCGCTGTCAAAGCACGATCCCGCTGCGGCCGTCGGCGAAATGGCTTCTGCCATTCCGGCAGCGAAGCGCGAAGACGGTGCATACCCGTCCGTGCTCCGTGTGCTTGCCGCGACGGAACGCCCCGAAGCGTTAAACGCACTCCGCGATGCAGCGAAATCACGAGATGATGAAGCACGCCGGGCGGCGGTCGCCGCGCTCGCCAACTGGCCTACAGCCGAACCCATCGATGTGCTCGAGCGGTTGGCTAAAGGCAGAAAAGACGATGCGATTCGCGCGGAAGCCTTTCGCGGCTACATACAACTGCTTCGTTTGCCTTCCAATCGATCGGCCAAGGATTCCGTGAAGCGCTATGCCAGAGCGAAGAAGCTCGCAGAGACTCCGGATGATAAGAAGCTGATCCTCGCAGGGCTTGCCGAAGTGCCTGATCGAGAAGCGCTGAAACTAGCTGGGAAATTCGCAAACGATCGCGATGTGCGGGAAGAATCCGCGTTGGCGATTCAGCGTATCGAGAAAGCAGCCTACCGCGCCATTGCGTCACACGCCGCCTCTGACGCTGGAAAAGCCTTTGACAACAACGAGCGATCCCGATGGACGTCCCGCGCACACCAGGCGCCGGGACAATGGTTCCAACTCGATCTCGGTTGGCCACGCGCAGTTTCAAAAGTCACATTGGACAGCGCCAATTCCAGGGAAGACTATCCACGAGGTTACGAGGTATACCTATCCAACGATGGCGAACGTTGGGGCGATCCTGTCGCGCAAGGACGAGGCAACAGTGGCGTCACCACCATTCGTTTCAAGTCCAAGAAAACGCAACACGTCAAAATCGTGCAGACCGGTTCCGTCGACGATAAATTCTGGTCCATTCACGAAATCAGTGTTTCGGACTAGTATATAGAGTTGTAAAGACGTCGAATTGGATGTTCGTAGTTCCGACTCTGAGGCGGCAGTGCGTGCTGGATCCCCGCCGCCTCAGAGTCGGAACTACGAACCTTGTTGCATTCAGAATTCGAAGGCTCGCACTAACGTCCTAGTTCGAGCAATTCTCCGAGCAAATCACTCTGTGCACGAAACGCGTTGGCATTCGCCTGCAACAGATTCCGATCAAGCAATTGATTCACCTGTTGATCGACTAAATTCACATTCGATTGTTCAAGCACGCCGGATTGTACATTCGGACTCCGAACTGGGACAGGCAGACCCGAAGCTGCTGTCGCACGCAATGCGTTGCCGCCGTCTGCACGTAACCCGCCAGGATTCGGAAACGTCACGACTTCAATCTGGCCGACCGCTTGAGGCTGCGCCGCACCAGGAACCGTCGCGAACACCCGACCATCCCGGCCTACCGTGACCCCCGCCGTATTCGGCGGCACCGTCACCGGCGGATCGAGCGACAATCCCGACGCGGTAACCACTTCGTCGTTCGCGTTCAGGCCAAAGCGGCCATCGCGCGTATACGCGGCGTCGCCGCTCGCATCGCGCAACTGGAAAAAGCCGTCCGCCGTCGCGTCTAAGGGACGACCGGTCGATTCCAACGGGCCGCGTGCATCATTCCGGGATGTTGAACCAAGTTCCACGCCGCCGTTCGCGCGGCCAACAAGCTCACCCCGTGCCTCGCGATAACCAGGCGTCCGTAAATTCGCGACATTATTCGCAGTAATAGAGTGGCGTTGCTGAGCGGCAGCAATCCCGCTCGCTGATATGAATAAACCGTCCATGGTTTCCCCCTCAAATACGGCAGATACGTTAATTATACCACGGAACTGCGGAAATGTGCCGCGAAGTTTGCGCTCAACCTACGGTTACTTTTCCGGCATAACTGACTTCGTCGCCGAACATTTCACGCAGAGTTTTCCTGCTTCATTCGTGAATGTTGCCTCCACGTAAATGTTGGTGCGCCCTTTGTAAATCACGGTGGCTTCTATGGAGATAACGCCTTCTCTGATTGGACGGAAGTAGTTTGTTCGGGAGTCTGCAGTGGCGAAGACGAAATCGTTGTCCATTACGGTGCACGCTGCTAGACCGAGCATTTCGTCGGCGATGGCGCAGATGTAGCCTCCGAAGAGCGCGCCCTGTGGTTGGATAAAGTCGGGGTCTACCGGCCAAGCGCACCAAACGCGGCCCGATTCCCAACCATCGATTGGGGGCAGACGTAGCGCTTTAACGTGAGAAGGGAGCGAGCCCTTTCGGGCTACGATTTGATCGAGCAGCGCGTGCCAGTCTGGCATGACAAATTCCTTTATTGAGTTTCGACGGTACGCCGTTATCGCATAGCCCGAGCTAGATGTCATCCTCCGCGCAGCGAACGATCTTGTATCGATGCTCTCGTTTTCCACCGGTATCCTCTATAGTCGATGGATTGGTGCGGCATTTCTTGATGAGGAGTCTATTGATGAACGTACATCGATCTAGATTGTTGTTCGGGCTGTTCTCGGCAGCGATCGCGATATACGATCCCGATTCGCATGTATTTGCGGCGGAAGCGTCTGACGAACACTTTGTAGGAAACTGGAAGTTAGTATCGTTCTATTCGTTTCCTGCGGATGGCGAACCGATCGATCGAGAAATGACGGGACGGATTATGTATGACGCGGCGGGTAATATGGCCGCGCAACTCATGCCTGATGGCAAGACGGAAGAACGGGTGACGCCGGGATACGTCGCCTATTTCGGAACCTACGCCGTGGACAATGAAGCAGGTACCGTGACGCACAGCGTTGCGGGATCGAACTTCAGCCGTTGGGTCGGAATGGACCTCGTTCGTCATTTCGAGTTCAAGGACGGGCGACTGATTTTGTCGCTGAAAGAAGAGGGCCGAGTCACCGGTTCGTTGGTTTGGGAGCGGTCTGAATAGACATCTCGTTTTCGCACGAGAAGATTTGCCCATGCAAGCATTCAATTGCCTCTGCGTCTCGAAAACGCACCGGTCAACACCTCCTGCCCCGTCTCTACCCCTCCAGTCCATCGTTTTGGTAAGCTACTCGCCCTTTTTTAGAGGAGTCCATAACGAATGTCCGACATCGAGCGGATTACCCAGCCCATCATCGTCCTCGATTTTGGGGCGCAATATAGCAAGCTCATCGCCCGGCGTGTCCGCGAAGCGAACGTCTACAGCCTCATTCTGCCGTTCAACGCGACGCGCGACGAAATACAATCGCACAATCCCGCCGGCATCATCCTGAGCGGCGGCCCCGCAAGCGTTCACGCCGACGGCGCGCCGATGCCCGACCCGGGTGTGCTCGATATGGGCGTGCCTATTCTCGGGATTTGTTATGGGACCCATCTGCTTGCGCATATGCTGGATGGAAACGTCCAACGTGCGGACCGGCGCGAGTATGGAATCGCACAACTGAACCATGAGGACCGAGCCGGATTCTTCGAAGGCATTGATGAAGGCGCGCAAGTCTGGATGAGCCACGGCGATTCGATTACGAAGCTGCCGAGCGGTTTTGAAGCGTTGGGCAAGACCGAGAACTGCGAATACGCGGCGATTGCGGATACGAACCGCAAATTCTACGGCGTGCAATTCCATCCGGAAGTGGTTCACACGCCGCAAGGTCCGAAGCTGCTATCCAATTTCGTGCACCACGTGTGCGGATGCGGCGCCGATTGGTCGATGGATGCGTTTATCCCTATCGCGAAACAACACGTTTGCGATACCGTCGGTGATGGCCGTGTCGTGTGCGGATTGAGCGGCGGCGTCGATTCCAGCGTAGCTGCAGTGTTGATTCACGAAGCGATCGGCGATCGACTCGCATGCGTGTTCGTGAACAACGGCCTACTACGCAAGGGTGAAGACGAACTCGTGCAGCGCGTGTTTCGCGATAATTTCCATATTGATTTGCACTACGTTGACGCGGAAGAACGATTCCTATCGGCGCTTAAAGGCGTAACCGAACCGGAAGCCAAACGGAAAATTATCGGGAAATTGTTTGTCGACGTCTTCGAAGAAGAAGCGAAACGGCTCGGCCAGGTCGACTTTCTCGCACAAGGTACGTTGTACCCCGACGTAATTGAAAGTGTATCGGCGACCGGCGGACCTTCCGTCACCATTAAGAGCCATCACAACGTCGGCGGCTTGCCCGAGAAGATGAACCTCAAACTGGTCGAACCGCTTCGTGAATTGTTTAAGGACGAAGTCCGCTCGATGGGGCGTGAGTTGGGCTTACCTGGCGAAGTCGTCAATCGCCACCCGTTCCCCGGCCCCGGCTTGGGCGTGCGCTGCATCGGCGAATTGACTAAAGAGCGCCTCGACACCCTGCGCGAGGCCGACGCTATCTTCATCGACGAGATTCAGGCGGCCGGACTTTACGCTGACATTTGGCAAGCGCTCGTCTGTTTGCTGCCGGTCCGCAGCGTCGGCGTTCAAGGCGATGACCGAACCTATGAAGAAGTCTGCTCGCTCCGCGCCGTCACGAGCGAGGACGCCATGACCGCCGACTGGTTCCGATTCCCGCCCGACGTGCTCCAGCGCGTCTCTAACCGCATCTGCAACGAAGTTGCCGGCATCAACCGCGTCCTCTACGACGTATCTTCCAAGCCTCCCGCCACCATCGAGTGGGAATAGCCTGACCCAGAATCGTCTCGAATCCCCTCACAATCCAAAAGTTGACTTACGTTAACTTGATTATGTATAGTTAATATCTAATCTTACGGGATGGATCTACCATGATTGACGAAGGGTACTACCGGGCGTTCACTGTCGTGTTTTTCGTGACCGCGATGTCGGTCAGCATTTATTTCCGCAGCCGCGCGGCGCGGCAAGATTCCAATGGCTCCCGTGATGGCGCGAGTGGCCCCGCGATGCTCGTGATGCGATTAGCATTCGTTTTCGGGTTGCTCGGATTCCTGGTCACGTACGCGGTAAAACCGGAATGGACTAATTGGGCGTCGATGCCGCTGCTGGATGCTGTGCGAATACTTGGCGGGTTCATGGTAGTGGTAACGATTCCGTGCTTCTTCTGGCTGTTCCGACATCTCGGCAAGAACGTCACGCCAACAGCAAACACACGTCTCGAACACTCGCTCATCATTACCGGACCCTATCGTTGGGTACGGCATCCGATGTATACAGCAGGTATTGCATTCTGGATGGGGATGAGCTTGTTTGCGGCGAAATGGTTTCTATTGTTGTTCGTCGGAGCCGCGTTCGTGTTCTTAATGCTGCGTACCCCACGCGAGGAAGCAAATTTGCAGGCACGCTTTGGCGACGCGTACGACGCGTATCGATTACGCACCGGCCGCTACTTACCGAAGGTGTTTCCAGCTGGCCATTCGCGATGACGTGGAGTCGAACGCCGCTAGAGACATTCACAGAATAAGATTGGGCGGAACTGGGTTAAACGTATCCCGACCCGCCAAGAGAGATTCAATGGTTCGCTTCGATCGCCTGCACCCCGTCGATGTTCTTGACTACACCGTCAGTTGGATTGCCAAGGATCGGAGCTAAGTAATGACCTGCGAAATAGGTGCAACCCCGTTCATTCATGTGGTCCATGTCCGTGAAATACTTAGGCTCTTGCATCGCTTCGCTGAAATCGTCGAACGTTGTTGTGCTTCCATCTTTCTCAAATTGACTCAGTTCGGTGGCAAGAAACTTCTTGCCGGGCTGCGAAGTAAGCAGCGTGGGAAGCACGACAATTCTGAGGCGTGCATTATGCCGGTTTGCAAGTTGGATCATCTGCGACAAGTACTCAATTCGCAATTCAAATTTTTCTGGTTCTACGCCTCCAAACGCATAAAGCCCACGATTTCTCCGTTTCGTTTGACGGTGAAACGTGTGGGTTGAGCTTTCGAGTACTCTCGTTTCACAGTTCGGACGCAATGGCCGAAATTGAATCCAATCCCATCCGAATTTGGAGCGGACATACCAAACGAGCCGTTCGGGTTCAACGTTGTTTCGAATGCACCTGTAAAGAAAAGCCAAATCGAATGGCTGAACTTCCAATTTGGCCATATCCTCGTTGAATGAATCGTTCAAGAACAGTGGCGCTTCCGCAAAATAGACGATTTCCCGCGTTGTATTGCCGCGGGCAAAAAAGTGCTCCAAATACAGTTTGGCAGGCAGAACACCGTTGGCAGGTGTAGAAAGGTTCAGAATCGGACGCTGAAGTTCGGATTCAACGCGTTGATGGACGCCCGGGCACTTCGAAAAGGCGAAACCGCGAGAACTTCCCATGAATAAGGTATTGTGGATCGTGTTCGACCCAATAAAGAACAACGTTCCTTCGGATTCCCAGCGCTCGGGCGATCGCCCTTGTTGAATCCAGTAGCAAAATGAAGTACCAACTGTGACGTTGATTGTCAGAATGAGAATTGCGCGCAGGTATAGGCCGACCATTAGCAATCTCCAAACGACCAACGAGGGCGACCTTGAGTCAAACAACTTCAGCCACCGATCAGTCTATCAAAAGAAGTGCACGGCGGCAATAGAATCCGACGAAATTCATTTCGAGTCGTTAATTCGTGGGAGCCCGGGCGATTTTTGTCGCGATCAGTTCAGGCCACTGAAAGTCCTATGTCTTTAGATTTCGGCACCCACATGCGATGACGAGACTTGCGACTCTACCGAATGGGCTGGCCAGCGCTATCGGGATGTTTTACAGCGTGGCTATCGTGAGGATCGGGATTCTGGTGTAAAAGTTGCGGAGCAAGATATTCGCGTGCGAAGTGTGCGGCACCGCGTTCGTTCATATGAGTCATGTCGTGAAAGTATCGGGGATCTTGCATTGCTCCGGTAAAGTTTGCGAAATTCGCGCCGGTTTCACCCGTGAGTTTTTGCAGGTAAGCCAAAAACAATCTGTCTCCTGGTTCGTGCTCATACAGGATAGGAAGCACTGCGATGGTAATCCGGGCGCCATGCTCCTGGGCCGTCAAGACCAACGATTCTAGCTGACTGACGTAGTGCCGCAGCCGCGTTTCGCGGATGCCCTCGTCATAGTAGCCTGCGTTTCGGCGAGCGGTGAATTGCCCGGCTGGCGACCGTTTCCTACGCTTCACAACTTCTGCGGATATCCGCGTGCCGCACGGAAGCTTCAACGGCTGGTCAACTACCCACTGCAGCGAAAACTTTCGCCGAACGTATCGAAAAAGCCTAAAAAATTCGACTCGATTTCGAATGCAGGAGAAGAGAAATCCGATTTCGAACGGTTGGTGCTCCAGCGTACCCCAGTTCTCATTGCCGAGTCTCGAGTAGAAAAACGGCGCGTCGGCAAAATAGATCACGTCGCGCGCGGTATTGCCGCGCGCGAAGTACTGTTCAAGAAAAAGCTTAGCGGGTAGCACGCCGCTGCCGGGTGTCGAGAGATTGTGAAATGGTTCTTGCAGGGCATATTCGAAGCGTTGGTGCGCACCGGCGCAGCGGCTAAATGAAAAGCTGTATGAACTGCCCAAGAAAACGTTGTTATGATGTTCGCTGTGACCGATGAGAAAAAGCGTACCAAGCGTTTCCCACCGATCGGGCAATCGGTCCCGTTGTACAGTCATGCAATAGGAAACCCCGAGCAGAATGTTGACCCCGACGATGAGCATGATATGAACGAAAAGACGAATCATGTGAGAAACGATCGTGACCGAGGGGTACGGCGCAGATACATCGATAATAACCCTAAAGTGACATCAATCGTCGCCGCCCAGTTGATCTGATTCTCGGGCGGCAGCCCCGAAAATACCTTTCGCCATCGTTGAAGATTCGTGGTGTGTCCGGACTTCATACACAAGCGTGCGCATCGAGTGCGCCTCCCGGCTCCTCGGATCCGCTTCGACGGCCCAATCCACTAGGTGAGACGCCATGCGAAAATTCTTTTCGCCGAGTAGAGCATCGGCGCGTGCAATGAGTTGGTCAACACCGCCGGCGAGCGCAGCGATCTCTGCCGCTTGTTCCGAACGTCGCGCAGGTTTCAATTCGCTAGGTGTGCCGCAATACCACCCGCCGAGGCAGCGATGGATGTTGCGGACAATAAATTCCGGCTCATCGTAGACCGGTTGTAGATATGGCTTTTCAACTAGTGCCGCTGGTGGTTTGACCGAATGAATCAACTCGTCAACGCTTGCACCGCTGTTGAGTAGTTCAAGCGTCTGACTGTAGATGGATTCGAGATACTCGGCAGTATCGTGCAGAACGGATCGCACTCGGTCCTCCCCGAACACGGGAACGCCATGGCCGGGGAGCAATACAGCAGGTTTGTACTCAGCCATTCGTCGCAGGGCCCTCGCCCATTCAATGATGTAGCGTTGCACCTTTTGCGGATTACCCGCATTCGGCGCGGCCCAAATAAACAGATCGCCCGTGCAAAGCACCCGTTGCTTGGGTAGAAACACC
>JAJDAB010000032.1 GCA_029262095.1 Candidatus Hydrogenedentota bacterium | reverse complement strand
ACTTCAGCGGTTAGCCGTTCTTGGATCTGCAGACGGCGTGCATAGTATTCCACGATTCGCGCGAGTTTACTCAGCCCCAACACTTTCCGCTGTGCGATATAGCCGATATGACATCGACCGAAGAATGGCAGGATATGATGTTCGCAAAGACTGTACACCTCGATATCCCGGCAAATGATCATGTTGTTCGCATGTGATTCGAAGACGGCGTCGTTCACAACTTCGCTAAGGTCCATGCGGTATCCCGACGTCAAGTATTCGTATGCGGCCGCGACGCGTTCAGGTGTCTTGACCAACCCTTCGCGATCCGGATCCTCCCCGATCTCGACGAGCAGTTCTTTCACCAATTCTTGCACTCGACCCAAGTTCATTTTTGGTACCTCAAACGTAGTAATTCGCTAATATCGGTTTCGGTTTGCAATCCATCGTCGTCAAAAGAGGATGCGAGATCGGACAGTGTTTTTCCGGACGTTGGGATTATTGTGTCTGGTGCGATCTCCGCGAACGGTATCGCGAGGAACGCTCTCGATTCGATGTCTGGATCGGGAATTGACAGACCATCCTCTTCCACAACTAAATCGCCCATCAACCCAATATCCAGATCAATCGTCCGCGCTGCATGTGTATCGCAGCCGCGAACACGGCCCAATTCGGCCTCAATCTCCCGTAATACATCATATTTCAGGTCACGCGGCGTCATGGACACCGTGCAGCGACAGGCACCGTTTAAGAACTCGGGTTGGCCATCGCGCGCGACGGGAATGGTGCGGTAGAACGTCGATACTGCGTCAATTGGGCACCGCTTGTTCAGCAAATGCAGCGCTTTCGGAATGTTCACCTCGGGTTCGATATTTGATCCAACCGCGATTAATACGTCAACCGGCATCGTTACGCTTCCGGTCCAGTTCGACCGCGACCGTCTTCGCGAATCGGAGTGCGCCCGGCTTGTCCACCCGTACAACTGCACGTTCCACACGCGTGTCGGCGAGGCAGATGTCCGCGATGCGTTGTCCGAGCCGCTCGATCAAGAAATCGGTAGAGTCTTCTACGGCTTCAATAATTCGCGTCTTGATCCCTTTGTAGTCGACCGTATCGTCAATATTGTCGGACGCCGACGCGGCGCGCAGATCGACGTCGAGCGTGATGTTTATGATTACGTCCTGCTTCTTGTCACGTTCTTCGGGATTGATGCCGACGATACACCGGCATAAGAGATCTTGAATATAAATCCGGTCCGACATGCCTTCACCCGTACATGGTTCCGGCCATATGACGTCCGCCATCGACGAACAACACCTGACCTGTCACAAATTCGCTTTGCAATAGGAACAACACAGCGGCTGCAATATCTTCCTCATTCCCATATTTGTTGAGTGGATTCGTATGGGCGAGCGATTCCAAGTAGGCCGTGTCTTTTCCCTCAGGTGGCAATATGAGCCCTGGGGCCAGGGCATTTACGCGTATCGAGGGGGCGAGTTCGACCGCGAGCATACGTGTCAGGGTGAACAACATCCGCTTGCTCAGGTGATACGCGGCATGATTCCGGTCGTAATCCACAATCCGCGCGTCTAGGAAGTTTACGATGGCGCCAGGCTTTCCCGCCTTCGCGTGCGCGCGTGCGAGTAGCAAGGGCGCCGCTGCGTGGACGTTTATGTTGGCGACCAAGTCCGTAAGTTCAAAATCGAGTACCGTATCCTCATGAAAAAACGACGCATTGTTGATGACGAAATCAATCGATCCAGCTACATTCACGGCTGTGCCGTAGAGCACCTCCGCCTCGTTCGGATTGCTCAAGTCTGCGCGAGTGATCCACGCTCGCACGCCTAATCCTTCGACCGTGCTGGCCAGATCCGCCGCCTCCGTTTCAGACTCCCGGTAGTGAATAACAACATTCACACCAATCCCCGCGAGCGCAAGCGCGGTCGCGCGTCCAAGACGCTTCGCGGCGCCTGTGATTAGGACTGTTTTATCGGTTAGGTCGATCAAAAAAATCATTCGGGGTAAGGCGCAGCGTTCTCGCAATCCATGATCATATCAATGACAACAAACTTCAACAAGAACGGGTGTGGGCGCGCGAGACGGCGCGAACGTTTAAGCCGCCGGTAGCACAAGTGGGTCTTCGGCGCGTGCCATTCGCCTTAACAGTTCCGCATGCAATTCTTTGCGCAACTCCGAATGGTCTGAATCGTTGATCAGATTTTGCTGCTGAAACGGATCGCTTGTATTGTTGAACAAACACCACGGGCGATCAGGATACACCGCGTAAGTATGCCCGGATGTCCGCAATCCTCGAAACAATGGAGCGGGGTGGTTGTTGCCCCCGGATGCGTTGAGTTTTGAAATGTGCATGATAAACTGCGCGTCCATAATCGGCCCGCTCACACCGCGCACTTGCGAAGAGAAATCGCCCCCTGCACAGCCCGAAGGCGCATCAACGCCCGCCAGCGCACACAGCGTCGGTACCTTATCGATCGCGCCAAACAAGTCCGGTCGTACATTTCCCGGCTCAATGTGGCCCGGCCAACGCGCGATGAACGGAACACGAATCGATTCTTCATAGGGCTGCCGCTTACTACCGACGCCGTGCGATCCGAACATCGAACCGTGGTCGGATGAATAGACTAGGATCGTATTGTCGGCGATACCCAGTTGGTCCAACTTCGTCATGACGCGCCCAAGTTGATCGTCGATCGCCGAGATATGCGCGTGATAGCCCTGATAGAAGGGCCAAGAATTCCGTTTCGCGATTGACGGCGCGTCGGCACTAGTTTGTCCGGGTCCATAATTAGGGCGGAACGGAAGTGATCCCTCAGGATACAGATCTTTTTTGTCCTGAGGCGCGCCTAAGAAATCCGCATGAGGTGGATTCAACGACAACATCAGGAAGAACGGTTGACGGGAATGTTCGTCGATAAATTCCAACGCCTGATCGGTCATCAACTTCGCGTTGTAGCCCTTCGGTCGAACGGGATCTCCGAGGGCGGGATGATACTGTGCGTTATCGTAGTGCGTGTTGACGCCGGTCCAAATGAGCGACGTGTCATAGCCAAACGGTTCGGCGCGCACGCCGCCAAGATGCCATTTTCCTATGTACCCGGTGTGATACCCGGCCGCCTGAAATGCATTGCCAATCGTATCTTCATTTAAACTGAGTGGCTCGTTATTGTCGATCACGCCAGTTTGATACGGCCACCGTCCGGTCTGCAAGATGCCGCGATACGGCGAGCAAACCGGATAGTTGCTGATGCACTGTGCAAACAAAGTACCTTGCCGTGACAACGACGCCATGTTCGGCGTGTGCAATTCGTGCATCTCGCTAATGGACATCGATTGATACCGATGTTCATCGGAAAACACGTAAACAACATTGGGCCGCGTCGCACCCACAGCCTTCGTTCGGGACGACACGGCCATTGCCGCAGCGCCGCCTGCTGTCGCTAAGAATTCCCTACGTTTCATGACTCGCGCCTGCGAGTACTACTCAGCAGCTTCGTCCGCAGCTTCGTCCGCATCCGGATCGTCATCTGCCTCGTCATCCGGCACTTCGTCCACCGATGGCGCCTGCTCAGCGATCTCAGCCACGTCTTCCGCGGGTAGAACGATCGGTACAATTCCGTCTTGCGCAGCGCCTAGCATGCTCATCATACCGCCGCCACCGCCGGATCCAACCGCGCGCAAAACCATGAAGCCGACGAGCTTTCCTTCCGTATCAAATGCGGGACAGCCAAGTCCCGAATTTGTTGGATCTTTGCCCGGGATATAGAAACGGCGCGGCCGCTCAACGACACATTCAATTCGTTCAATTGCGACCGCATGCGCGCGCGCGGCCACTTTGCCCAACCGATTGATTACAAAGAGTTGGTCGAGCAGTTCCGCTGAACTCGAGCCCTCGAGGCTGACGAAATCCATCGGTTCTTCAAGTGCTTCGGTCGGCCGCAAAAACGCGAGATCGAGATCCTTGTCCCGCAATACAATGCGGACCGGTATTTCAGAACCATCGCGCATCAGTATTTTAGCATCCGAAATTTCGCTACTGATGTTCATGTCCTGCATCATCGAACCCATCATCCGCTGGATTAATGCGCTCGGATCCGTTTCACTGAGGGCAACGACCGTAAGTCCTGAAGCATCAATGACCGTGCCGGTCACTTCCGTTTTCGATTCATCGTCCTGCGACATTCCACCGCTGGAAAACTGTTGCTTAACGACGATGGAAACCGTTACGACGGCGTCACGATGGGTATCCAGCAACGCCCGGCCCTGAACGGCTAGTTCATCCGCGCTCGCGGTGCCGCCGCCGAGAATCAACATCGCGGCCACGATCATCGCAGCCCATTTACCTCTATTCATGGCGCTCTCCTTTCGGGTACGAATCACCAACGTTTATTCGTCGTCCCATTTCGGTTCCATTTCCAAATATGCGGTGTAGATGCCCCTGCGAATCTTGAGGATGACATATGCGGCCTTTTCGGCAGCGATCGACTTCATTTTCGCTTCAAGTTCGCCCACGTCGGCGATGGGCGTGTCGTTGACCGCTAGAATCAGATCGTCGACATACAACCCGCCCAACGTAGCCCAGCCGCCCGATTTTACGTCATCGACTAAGACGCCCTTGGTTTCCTTATCGATACTGTCGTCCACGCGGTCCATAAACGTAATATCGCGCACCGTAAACTCGAAGTAGAGGTCTTCATACTCCTTCATTTCCCGGCGCACACGCGGCGACCGAGACAAGTCGACGGCAATCGTCTGCTTTTTTCCGTCGCGCTTTATGTTGAATTCCGCCGTCGTCCCAATTTTATACTGACGTATAAGCGTTTCCAGTTCCTCAAAATCTTCCGGTGCATTGGCTTCTAACGCCTGGCCATCAACGGCGTAAATGAGGTCACCGACCTTCAGTCCAGCAACATCCGCCGACGTCCCCTTAAAGACTTGTGTCACGCGAAACCCTTTGAGTTTTTCATCGCCCAATTGCTTGGCCAACTCGCGCGTGATGACCTGCGTGTTAACGGGGAGCCATGCCTTCTGCACTTCGCGGCCTGGCTCCGGCATTTCCCGGATGCCAACCTTCACCACCGTCACATACTCATTGCCTCTACGCTCAAACTTCACCATTGTCGGAACGAGTTCCGTCGCACCCTCTGTGATTTTCTTGGTAATCGCACGAAGGCCTTCAACATTCTTCACCGGCTCGCCATTCACTTCCACCAATACATCGTTTGGTGTCGGGTCCGGCTTTGCGTCCGCGATTGCGCCGCCCGGGCGCACCGTCGAAACGAGTACACCGTCCGTGTTCTCGCGTTTAAGTTCTTTCGCGTTTACATACGATAGGTTGCGCGCAGTAATGCCCCAGGCTTTGAATTCGTATTGCTGCGGAATCGCTTTTTCCCGCTCGATCGGCGTCAGCGAAAGTACTTTCGATTTTCCCTCACGCAGCACTTCCGCCTCCACGGGTTCACCAATCGTCAGGCCAGCAAGGATCCCATTCAGCGGCGGAATCTGTTCGGCGAAACGCACGTCGATCGCTTCATCACCGAGGCGAACAAGAATATCGCCCGGCTCGAATCCTGCCTTATCTGAGGGTGCCCCTTCGATCACGCTGCTCACGACCACGCCCCTGCGATCCGTTGCGCTCTTGAGTTGCGGTTGCACAGTAAACCCAACCCAACTACGCGAGATTTTGCCGTCCAAGATGAGCTCGTTCGCGATGCTCTGCGCCAAGTTGCCCGGAATCGCACCGCCCAAGCCCATGCTAATTTCATTGATACCGATGATCTCGCCCTGCAAATTACACAACGGTCCGCCCGAGTTGCCGCCGTAGATTTGCGCATCGTGTCCAATCCAACGAACCAGCGAACCGACGTTTTCGCCATCCAAAGTCAATTGACCAAACCGCCCCATCATCGACGGCATCACCATCTCGCTATTGCTCACGATGCCCAACGTCACAGATTGCGACAACGACATCGGACTACCCATTGCTAATACGTGATCGCCAACCTCGACTTCCGAGGAATCGCCGAATTTTGCGACGGGAAAACGCCGCCGTCCGTCTGACTTTAGCTTAATCACCGCGATGTCCGTCATCGCGTCGGTGCCGATGAGCTCCGCTTCGACCTCTTCCTTCGTCGAAAGCGTGCAGAACAATCGTGTGGCGTGGCCTGCGACGTGGTGATTCGTGACGATATAACCGTCTTCACGAATGATGGCGCCGCTGCCGGTCGCTTGATATTTGATCTCCCGCCCTTCGCCGTACGTGGTCCAAACAACATGAATGCGAACGAGCGCTGGCTTCACCTTCGCGACCGCCACGTCCACTTTCGTGCGCAACACGTCCGGCGCCTCCTGTGCGGATGCCGGCCAAATTAACATGGCGAGTACCAGCAAGCACACACATAAACTCTGGGATACGAAACACTTTGTCATAGCGAATTCCTCGTTACACTGCTGGAGATATTACGGTCGGAACCTGAGTACGCGTTCGTTTAACGCGCCGCCCCCATCGGCCAAGGGGGAGTCTAATCGCCGGAAACCGGCATGTGGCGGCCCAGATTGGACCTTCGTCTGATGCACCAGAGGATTATGGGCCGGGTAGCCAGAGGCAGTCAAGACGACACAGCGGACGATTCACGCTTTACGAGGGTGCGGAATCCGCAAATTCGATGGTGGAACTCCCCAAACGACGCTGCGCAACGACTCGTGCGATGACGCCGTGCGTCGGCGAGAACAACGCTACAAGGACAAACAGCAGCCCGCTAACCGTCGCCATTGCACCGGCGACCGATGCATCAAGCCAATACGCAACCCAATAGCCCAACACCGCGCTGAGAATCCCGAAGAACACTGCCAGTGCGATCATGAGTCCAAGCCGGTCGGTAAGCAGGTAGGCAATATTCGGGGGCACCACGAGCATTGCCACTACGAGAATCGCGCCAACACTCTCGAACGCGCCGACCGTTGTCATCGACACAGCGCCCATCAAAAGGTAGTGCCACAGAGAAACTTTAATGCCTAACGACGCGGCGAGTTCTGGATCAAAGGCGCAGACCTTCAGTTGCTTATATCCAAACACGACAAACAACAAATTCGCCAGCGTCACGCCGCCCAACATCCATACCGCCCTCGGCCCGTATTCATTGTCCCCGATGATTAAGACATCGAGCGGAGCGAAAATAATTTCTCCGTACAACACACAATCCGTGTCCAAGTCGACTTGGCCCGCGAACCGGCTGATGAGGATTACCCCGACGGCAAACAGCCAGGTGAACGTAACGCCTATCGATGCGTCTGATTGCAACTTTCCGTAGCGATGCAACGAGTCGGTCAAAAACGCCGTCAGTAGGCCTAGCGCGCCGGCCCCAATGAGCATCGGAAAAATATTGCGGCTTCCTGTCAGAAGAAACGCGATAACGATCCCAGGTAACACCGCGTGACTGATTGCGTCACCTAGCATCGATAATCGGCGCAAGATCAAGAACGATCCCACCAACGCACACGACGCGCCAACGAGACTCCCGATTAGCATCACCCAAAGGCTATCCGCGTCCGTTGGAAACGAACCGAACAATCCATCAAGCGCAGCAACGTAAAATGGCTGGGTATCCATGTGCGCTTATCCCCCACTCTCACCGGGTACGAAGCGCCCGGGTATCCGGCTGGCATGCGGATCTTCATCCGGATGCTCCAACAGCGCTTCGAGTCGAAGCTCCAATTCCGGCGTCAAAATATGTTCTATTTCTTCTGCGTCGTCGTGCACATGGTCAGGCGCGATTTCCAACTTGCGCGTCAGATACAACTCCCACAACCGATGCAACCGCGTGACCCGCGCTGCACGAGTCACACCAAAATCCGTTAACGCATAACGCCCCTGCGCGGGTTCCTTCACTAACGCCTTATGGATGAGCCGGTTCAACGTATGGGCCAATTGCGCCGTCGGCATCGAGCGGTATTGCAGCAACTCGTTGGTGGAAAAGCTATCGTTCCACTGCCCCAGCGGTTCGCCCAGGAGATACAACGTCCGCAATACATTTTCTTCCGCCGTTCGTCTGCGAAACCGGAAATGACGTAGCACTCGCGGCAACACGCCCCGCCGCGGAGCGAAAGTAAATGAAATCACGAACAAGATAGTCGCCGCAACGACCATCCATGGGCCGGTTGGCATTTTCGGACTCAGATAACTGATATACGCACCCAACCCGCCACTCAGTGCACCAAAACTGCCCGCGGCAACAAGCATGACGCCCAACCGTTCAGTCCAGTAGCGGGCACCGGCGGCCGGCGTCACCAACATCGCTGCCATGAGCACGACGCCAACGGCCTGCAATCCGATTCCGACTGCAACGACGATAAGTGTCGCCAATATGATCTCGATCAATCGAACTGGCAGCCCTATTCCCGCCGCAAATTCCGGATCGAATGAGAAAAGTTTGAACTCTTTGTACGCAATCGCGACGACCACGAGAATTAGCACACTCAGAATACCTAAGGTCCACACATCGCGATCGACGAGGGCCGCAGCTTGTCCGAATAGAAATTTGTCCAAGCCTGCTTGGGCCGCTTCGCCTGTTCGTTGGATATAAGTGAGCAACACAATGCCGACGCCGAAAAACACGGACAACACCATGCCCAATGCGCTGTCTTCTTTGCACCGCGTGTAGCGCACAATCAATTCAACTGAAAGCGCACCCATCCAGCACGACACCATCGCCCCGCCAAGAATGATAAGCGGATTCTTGGTTCCGGTGAGTAGGAACGCGGCGCAAACGCCGGGCAACGCCGCGTGCGCTAACGCATCTCCGAGCAACGAACGTTTCCGCAAGAACGCGAAACACCCCAAGACGCCAGTGCTCATGCCAAGCAACACGCAGCCCAGAAATACAAAAGTCACGTTCACATTCGAAAACGTGAAGAACTCCAACCACGGCGGCAGATCGGACGACTCGTTCACTGGCGGCCTATCCACTCTTTCTGGCGCAACCGCTCCGTCACCTCGCTCAACAACAACGACCGGCCACCGTAAGTCTTATTCAGATTCTCTGGCGTGAACACTTCACCAACCGGCCCAAACGCGACCGTCCGAAGATTGAGCAACATTACGTGGTCGAAATAGTTGGGAACCGTTTGCAAATCATGGTGGACCACCACCACCGTGCTACCCTCTTCACGAAGGTTCTGAAGCAACGCGATAATTGCTTTTTCCGTCGCGGCATCGACACCGGAGAACGGCTCGTCCATGAGATAAACACGGGTTTGCTGGGCCAATGCGCGCGCTAAAAACACACGTTGTTGCTGCCCACCCGAGAGTTGACTGATTTGACGCTTGGCATAGTCCGCCATCCCAACTTTCTCGAGGC
>JAJDAB010000031.1 GCA_029262095.1 Candidatus Hydrogenedentota bacterium | reverse complement strand
CCTCCTGCTCACGAACTATGCGACAAAGCCCGGTGCCAGTAAGGCGCTGACCAAGAGCGATTGGATTGAGCAAATCGAACGCGACAACGTGGAGCGCGTCCAGCTCGCCGAAGCGTCTGAAAATCTTTGGGAATACACTGTCACGTTGCGCGAAGAGGTTGAAGGTAACAAAAAGATCGAATTTACCGACCTAAAACTTGATGACCCGGAATTGCTCGCCGCGTTGAAGGCGAATAAAGTCCAGCCGGAGCACGAAAAGAAAAACGATTGGTTCTGGGTATTGGCGGTTCAGATACTTCCAATTGTTCTTATTTTCGGAATCTTCTGGTTTTTCATGTTCAGGCAGATGCAGGGCGGCAACAATAAAGCGATGTCCTTCGGTAAAAGCCGAGCACGATTGGTCAACCACAGCGACAAAGTCGTGACGTTTAATGACGTCGCCGGAGTGGACGAAGCGAAAGAAGAACTTCAAGAGATCATCGAGTTTTTGAAAGACCCGAAAAAGTTCTCGCGATTGGGCGGGCGGATTCCGAAGGGTGTGTTATTGATTGGCCCTCCAGGTTCCGGCAAGACCTTGCTCGCACGCGCGGTCGCGGGCGAAGCGCATGTGCCATTCTTCAGTATCAGCGGTTCCGATTTTGTGGAAATGTTCGTGGGGGTCGGTGCGAGCCGCGTCCGCGATTTGTTTCAACAAGGTCAGAAACATGCGCCTTGCATCATCTTTATCGATGAAATCGATGCCGTTGGCCGCCAACGCGGAGCAGGGCTCGGCGGTGGCCACGATGAGCGCGAACAAACCTTGAATCAGTTATTGGTCGAAATGGACGGGTTTAACACGAGCGAAGGTGTTATCTTGATGGCGGCCACCAATCGGCCGGACGTCTTGGATAAAGCACTGTTACGGCCGGGCCGATTTGACCGTCAGGTTATGGTTGCGAACCCCGATATCCGTGGCCGGGAATCGATTCTGAATGTCCACATCCGGAATAACAATGTTCCGCTCGAAGATGGTGTCAATGTCGACACGATTGCGCGTGGAACCCCTGGATTCTCCGGCGCGGACCTCGCGAATCTCGTAAACGAAGCGGCGTTGTTGGCCGCGCGTCGCGATCAAGAAAAAGTGTTCATGCACGATTTCGAGGAGGCGAAAGATCGTGTCCTTATGGGGCCGGAACGGCGCAGCCTCGTCATGAGCGATGTCGAGAAAAAGTCGACGGCGGTTCACGAGATAGGGCATGTGTTGGTTGGCCGGTTATTGCCGAACTGCGACCCGGTTCACAAAGTGACGATCATTCCGCGTGGCCCTTCGCTCGGTCTCACGAGCATGCTGCCGAAAGAAGACAAGCACAGTTACTCAAGAGCGTATTGTTTGGCCCAGATTCGAGTGTTGATGGGTGGACGCGCGGCCGAAGAAGTAGTCTACGACGAATACAGCAGCGGCGCGTCCAACGATTTAAAACGTGCAACCGAATTGGCCCATTCGATGGTATGCCAATGGGGTATGAGTGAATTGGGTCCCATCTCGTTTGGGACTCAGGCGGAAGTGTTCTTGGGTCGTGATTTCACACGTGAGCGTGACTTTAGCGATGAAACCGCGTCCGCCGTTGACCAAGCCATCCACAAGTTGCTTGAAGATGCATACGCTGATGCAAAAGACGTGATGGTCAAACACAAAGACATTCTGATCAAGATGTCGGATGTTTTGTATGAACGCGAAACCCTCGAAGCCGAGGAGATCGACGACATCATCCGGGAAATGGGAGCGAAAGATCTTCTGCCAGAGGAGGATCGGGAGCCCAAGCCCAAGCCAGAAGCGGCCAAAGCAAAAGTAGAGCCGGAATCGAAGCCGGAAGAACCGGCAGACTCCAATTCCATTGACGACGTTGGTCCGGGCGATTTCTTGCCCGGTCCGGCCTAGCAGAGCGCTTTACGTATGGCGGCGATTGAGCCGCTTACTGGCACGCACACACTCATTATGGGTGCGTGCAATGTTACGCCGGACTCGTTCTACGACGGTGGTAAGTTTTCTAGCCCTGCAGCGGCTGCCGACCATGTGCGCGGTCTTGCTGAAGATGGCGCGGATGTCATAGACATCGGCGGAGAATCTTCCAGACCGGGTTCAGACCCCGTCACGGTCGCCGATGAGCAGGCTCGCCTGTATCCCGTTCTTGACCAATTGACCGGCGATGGCATTGCGCTCTCAGTGGACACATTTCACGCGGAAACCGCGCGTGGTGCATTAGCGCGAGGGGTCCAAATGGTCAATGATATTACTGCGCTGCGTGGCGACCCGGAAATGGTTGGCGTGGTGGCGGAAGCACATTGCGAATGCGTATTGATGCATATGCAGGGCGATCCAAAGCGTATGCAGAATGCGCCTCGATATGATGATATTGTGGACGAAATTTGCGGCTTCTTTGAGGAACGTTTGGCCTACGCAACCGAGAACGGAATTGCTGAAGACCGGATTTGGCTCGATCCAGGATTTGGATTTGGCAAGACGGTTGGGCATAACATGACTTTGTTACGCAAACTGAGCGAGTTCCAGCGATTTGGACGGCCGGTCTTGATCGGAACGTCGAACAAGTCAACAATCGGTTTAGTGTTAGATCTCCCGGTTGACGATCGCCTGGAAGGCACTGCGGCCACGGTGGCTGCGGCTGTGTTGAATGGCGCGGATGCGGTTCGCGTACACGATGTGACATCAATGAAACGCGTGGCGGTCATGGCGGACGCGATTGTAGGGAAGACACAATATGAGTGAACGCTTATTCGGAACAGACGGTATACGCGGCGTCGCCAACATTCATCCGATGACAACGGAAATGGCGATGCAAGTAGGACGTGCAGCAGGTCATATTTTTCAGAACGAAGACCGCAAACATACATTCCTGATCGGAAAAGACACGCGCCGATCGTGTTATATGCTTGAGAACGCATTGACGGCAGGCCTGTGTTCGATGGGTATCAACGTGTTGCTTACGGGTCCGCTGCCGACGCCCGGCGTGTCGTATATTATGCGGAGTCTTCGCTGTGATGCTGCAGTCATGATTTCCGCATCACATAATCAATACAGCGACAACGGCATTAAATTGTTCGGCAGCGACGGCTTCAAAATTCCGGACGCGTTTGAAGATGAAATTACGCGGCTCGTGTCGAACGGCGAGTTAGACGAGAAACGGCCCACCGGCGAAAATATCGGGACGGCTAAACGTATCGACGATGCGGTTGGCCGCTATATCGAATTCGCGAAAGCGTCCTTTCCGAAGGGCATGCGACTCGATGGATTGCGAATCGTGGTCGACTGTTCTAACGGCGCCGCGTACAAAGCGGGTCCGTATGCGCTCAGCGAACTTGGCGCCGATGTCGTGGCCATTCACAACGATCCCAACGGTCTAAACATTAACCACGAATGCGGATCGGTCCATCCCGAAGACATGCGCGCGATGGTCATTCGTGAGCGCGCCGACGTGGGCATTGCGTTTGACGGCGATGGCGACCGAATCATGATGTCCGATTCGGAAGGCCGACTGCTTGACGGTAACGCGCTTCTCGCGATCCTCGGCACCGATTTGCTCGAACGTAACGCGATGCCGAACAAGACGCTCGCGACAACCATCATGGCGAATGGTGGCCTTGCTCGCGCGTTGGGTCGACACGATGGCGAGGTTATGTATACCCAGGTCGGCGACCGCCATGTCGCTGCAGCGATGATCGAACACGGCTTGAACATCGGTGGCGAATCGTCCGGCCATCTCATCATGCTTGATCACAATGTAACGGGTGACGCGCTCATCGCGGCACTCCAAGTCTTGGCGACGATGAACCGGCGGGATCGGCCCCTGTCCGAATTGGCGGCGGACTATCAGGCCTTGCCCGAGTCGCATGCTAAAGTGCCGTTCAAAAACGGCAAACGCCCAAGCGAAGAAGAACTGGATAAAATCCGCGATGAGGCGGAAGCCGAATTGCGGGGCAAGGGCCGAATCGTATTGCGTCCCTCCGGCACGGAACCCATCGTTCGCGTCATGGTTCAACACGATCATGCACGGACCGCTGAAGAATTGACGAAACAAGTCGCCGAAAAAGTCGAGGCATTGTAGGTAGCGTATACTTAGACCATGATAGCCAGCAGCAAAATTATCACTGAGCAACCGATTAACGTAGCTGACGCATGTTGCGGTGGCATTGAAGCCTTCCTCGAACCCAAGCTGTTCAAGGCGCTCTGCGATCCAACGCGTGTGGCAGTCCTGAGTCGGTTGACTGAATTGGCGAAGGAAAGCACGGTGACGCAAGTGGCGGCTTGTTGTACGGTCGACTTGTCCGTCGTTTCACGCCATCTGTCCGTCCTGCGCGAGGCGGGAATCGTCGAATCGGAGAAACGTGGCAAACAGGTTTACTACCGCGTTCGGTACCAGGATTTGAGCACTTCATTGCGCAAGCTCGCCGACGCGATCGACGCGTGTTGTCCGCCCGAATAGCGATCGAAGTCGTCGTTCTCGCGATTCTATGTCTACGAAATTGACGCGTCGCTATACTCCTCGTAATGACGGTTCGGTGTTCCTTGCGCAAGTCAATGCTAGTTAAACCGTTTGTGATACATTGCCTCTCACGCGCACATTGGACGTAAACTCGTTGTTGATCCCGCACGATCGAAGGAACCGTTAATGACCCTGTCAAAAAAAGCGCGGCCTGTTCTTACTCTTGGCGCAATGGCCATTGCGTTAACCGGTTGCTTGACCGATAGTGTGCCGGGGAGTGTTGGTGCGTCCAGTCTGAGCGCGTCCTCCGGTGCGGTGGCAATGGAAGATTTTGCGTTGACCTTGATCAACGCGCAGCGCAAGAAGGGTGGTATCCCGCCGCTATTGATGCGAGATGATCTGAGGCGCGTGGCGCGTGCGCACAGTGTAGATATGGCCGCGCGTGATTTTCATGACCATACGAATCCGGATGGCGAATCCCCATGGGATCGCATGAGTGCAGCGGGTATCGCGTTCTCAAGTTCGGCGGAAAATATCGCTTGGAACAATCACAAAAACCAGGCCGAAGTTGCAGTGGATGCATGGATGAAAAGTTCCGGGCATCGCGGCAATATCCTGAACGCCGAATTCACGCACACCGGTATGGGGATTGCAATGGACGGCGATGATGGCGCGTACTTTACGCAGGTGTTCACGCGCGATTAGAGCGGGCCAATCACGCAGATTCCCAACTGTACTCCAATCCCTGAATCCAGCGGCAAATGTGTCGTTGCATTTGTCGTTGATCCATTACTTTTCTTGCGTTTTCTCAGAATCCGGGTAGAATTACTTCACGTGTCACGGGGGAAGTGTTCATGTATGTAATCCGGAATGTGTGTCCGATTTTCGTCATTTGTGCCGCCGCCGCCCTACTCGTGGGGTGTCCGACGGGGGAAGGTCCGACCATCACGTTTGCACCGGGTCCCGGTGTATCCGCCGAGGTGTTGGCGTTGGAGCAGTTGGCGCATTCGATGATCAATGATGAACGTGATCGTGACGGTGACGCTCCGCTCACGATGCGTGATGACTTGCGACGCGTCGCCCGTGCGCACAGCGAGGATATGATCGCGCGTAATTTTTTCGATCATACGAACCCCGATAATGAGAATCCCTGGGATCGTATGCGCGCGGTGGGCATCAGTTGGAGCAGTGCCGGAGAAAACATCGCGTGGAACAACTACTCAAATCAGGCCGAAATCGCCATTCAGGGTTGGATGAACAGCACGGGGCATCGCAACAACATTTTGAACGGCGGCTTCACGCATACGGGTATGGGCGTCGCATTCGATGGCGCAGGCGGCGCTTATTTCACACAGGTGTTTATTCGCGAGTAGAAACCCCTTCCATTTTCGAGATGTAACACGGCCCCCTTTCCGAAGATCGGCGCGATCGCGTAGACTGCGCTAGATACTTCTTCGTGGGCGAACGCCAACGCGTTTCTGAGAGGGGCTCAACATGGTCGATCCAATCGCAGCGGGTGACTTGCGGCGGCGAATTCTCATCGGCGCTGCCATATTTGGAATCTTCTTCGGCTTGATGCCGCCCTATGTGATGACGATTGTCGTCATTTCCACGTGGGGTATGCCTCCTCTAGAACCGCCGGACGAACAGGCGTTTCGGGCGATCTATTTGGTTCGCCTCGTGCTCGGGAGTTTTATCGGACTCACCGTTGGCGGATTAACGGCGGCGTGGGCGGTGATGATCGGAATCCGAATTGGCGGCAAGGCGACGTATCCTCGTGCAATTGTGGGCGGTGCGTTGTTGGGGACGCCTGTCGGCGCGGTAACGGCGGCGTCGACGCCATTCGTGTTGTTGATTAGTTCGACGAATGTTGAATGGGCAACCGAAATGATCAAGCGCGGGTTGATGTGCGGGGCCATGATGGGATTGGTAAACGGCATTGCTGCGGCAGTGGTTATCGTGTACGTGATACGACGCGCGAATTCTCAACCCGATTGAGGGCGCGGGCCGAGTATGCGCCGCCATATCCATTCCAGGACGAAGAGTGCTACGGCCCACGAGGTAAGTTGTAGTCCCCAGTGGGCGACACCGCCGACACGCCAGAGGCTCAGTCCTTCCATCGGCCCAAACGCCAGGTTGACGTTGGCATCAATGGGGGTAACCAGCCGCGCCGCCACCATCGCGAATCCGACGAAGACGAATGCGGTTATCCACGTGAAGTGAGGAACACCCCCTAGTTTGCGCGCGCCGACAATAGCAACTACGAGGCCCAGGACATGCGTGAGGGGCGAGGTCCAGATGAACGGTTCGCCGCTGAACAAATACAATACCCACATGGGAAATCCGACCGTGAGACAGAGTAGACCCGCCGCGTTGAATCTGGGGGAACCGGCGATAAGCGCGCCTCCCGTCAAGAGTGCGGAGAGATGGCAGATCCAAATCGTGTCTTGTGGAGTGCCGTTTAAGACGTGATACCCAGCGTGCGTCGCGTATCCGGCACACGCGATCACGCCGAGCCATCGCAAGGAAACGGTCGTGACGACTGCGTTCGGGGAATCGTCCATTTGCAATCCCCTTGACGCGTGATGACTCGCTAGTTCGTTCCTTGCTTCGAAACGGTTTCAGCCGGTTTCGCGGCGGGGATGGTCGTCGTAGTCGAAGCGGCGTTCGATTGCGATTTACGCGTCCGCGTCTCACTTGGTGGCTTCATCGTGCACTTGCCTTCGAAGAGGACGCCTTCGGCGATGCTGACTCGAGGCGCGGTGATATCGCCGAGAAGCTTGCCACTCGACGTGATTTCTAACCGGTCATGGGCGAAGACGTTACCGCGCACCTCACCGCTAATGACGATTTGAGCGGCTTCCAGGTCTGCTTCGACTTTACCCGTCTCTTGAATAACAATGGTGTCGTCGCATTCCATGTGGCCGGACACGAGTCCTTCAATTCGGACGGTGCCTTTGGATCTGATTTCACCCGTTACGTGGGTGCCTTGGCCGACAACGGTAACCACTTTGGAATCGGCTGCGGGGCTTTTTTTTCTTCCTGAATCGAGCATTGGCCTACTTCTTCACGTATTTGGAAGGATTGATATGCCTTCCGTTTTTGCGGATTTCATAATGAATGTGGGCACCCGTGCTCCGTCCGGTACTTCCGACCTTACCAATGGTCTGGCCGCCGGATACGTTTTGCCCTTTGCTCACGGTGAGCTTGCTCATGTGGCCGTACAGCGTAGTCAACCCATTCTGGTGCTGAATCTCAACCATATTTCCAAGATACCGGTTCCAGCCCGCCTTTACCACTTTTCCGTGAGCCGTCGCCAGGACACTCGTGCCGTAAGGCGCGGAGAAATCGATTCCGTCATGATGACGCAGACGGCGGGTGAATGGATCACGTCGGTTTCCGTATCGGGACGTAATTTTTGCCCGAGAATGCTTGGTTGGCCAACGCGACGGGGCCATTGCGGCGGCCGCCTTTTCCTGTGCCTCAGCCTGCTGGACCTTCTGTAAGTCCAAGATTTGTAACAACAAGTCCTTGACGCTTGATCGCCGATGAGTCAACTCCGCAAATATCATATCGACGGATGGACGAGCGACACCCTCGATCAGGCTATGCGGCCGTGTGGATCGTTCTTGCACTACTTCGAGACCGTTCGATGACGTTGGTGGACCACCCCGACCATTCTCGCTGCTCAGCGCTTGCCTGACGAAGCCCGTGGGCGCTTTCTCCCGGGGCTCGATCTTGAGTTCACCGCGGACTTGATCCTCAAGCTGTAGGACTTCATCCAGTTCCGATAGCAATACTTCCAGAGTCGCCTCATACTGCGCCTGATCCTCTGACACGACGGAACCCGAATCGGCGCTTACATTACGGGATTCGGTGGCCTGTGGTGTTTCCACGGCTACCGCCTGTGCTTGAGCTGCCTGAAGGCGCACCTGCAAGGTCTCGGCGCGTTGGTAGAAAAATGTCGTTGCAAACGCAGTGATTGCAACGCACGCAATACCGGTCCACAAATGGAATGTCGAAAGATTTAGTGTTCTCGTGTTCCCCTGACCTTGGGGAATGAGCATTACAGTCCAACTCTTCATATAAGGATGGTGTATCCTAATTGCAGTTGGCGGCCGTTTGGCGGACGGCGGGCCATCCTCGATCTAAGCGCTATGTAGTGTTCGCCCCGAATTGCTTAGCGAGAGTCCCCGAGCTAGTTGGAGAAACCCCGTATATCTGCGCGAAGTATAGCAGTGGCCCGAAATAGAGTCAATGAATTTTTGTACGATTGACTTAGCTAAGCCGTTAGACTGCAGCGACTTACGAATAATGCGCATTCTGCGCTAGAGAAACATTTCCAGGAAATCTTCTGGCCGCTTCTTCTTTGAGCTGCCCTCGTTAAAGGATTCTACGAGTCCATCGTACTCTTTTTGCGCCTTTTCGTCCTTTAGGTACAGCTTGTGGAGTGGCTTTGTCTGTACAACCCCGTCATCGTGTTTCGGGCATTCGACATCGTCGTGAAGACCAAACCCTTTGTACTTGCCCTTTTTCGATTCCTCAAGCTTGAACGGATAAAGGCGACACAGAATGGGTCGCGCTTCGTATATCTTGCAATAGCCGGTCTTCTCATTGAGAAAATGACAATGAAAATCCCGGCCCCTTCGGAGCTCCGCCTTTTTCTTTCGCCAGGGTACCCGGGCCAGGGCCATTATGTACTTGTCGCCCTTACATTCGAGCCACGTTGGGTCATCGTCGTCGACGCCTTCCAACTCCTCTGGGGTCAAGAACTCCAAGAATTTGGATGGTTTTTCACCGGTATTGGCGACAATTCGGCGGACATCCGCGGGTGTAGGCAGGCACACGACTTCGGTGCAGCAATGTCCACAACTATGGCAACTGAAGTTTACGGTATCTTTTCCCATGGCGCAGAGTGTATCTCCCTTTTGGGTTTGCAAACAATCCGTTCGAGCGAATAATTCTGCAAGAACGGTCGTGTGGAACTCTAGCGAGATAATCGGGATGCAAGGGTTGACCAGAATTTGCGCAGTCGCCTAGAACAGGGTATGAGGTCTTGGTATACTCTGCCGGTGGATTGAACGGATAAGCCGCGTTCTATTCACAACTTAAGCATTGAAAGGAGGTGAGGGGAATGGCAGAAACAAACGTCGTAGAGGCGGTACACCGTATAGTCGCCGAGCGATTGGATCGCAAGCCCGAGGAAGTCAAAGATGAAGCGCGCTTCATTGAAGATCTCGGTGCGGACTCGCTGGACTTGACGGAGTTGTTGATGGCGCTCGAAGAAGAGTACCAAATCGACATCGACGACGAAGCGAATGAAATTCAAACCGTCGGCGACGCCGTAAAGTACATCGAAGGCAAGATCTAACCGAATCGCATAGCACCGAATAGGTGCTTTTAATAGAATGGTACGGATGCCCAGTCCGTCGCGTTATGCCGATGGACTGGGCGTTTCTTAGTTTAAGTAGCACGGGCCATCCTTGGAATTCTTTCCTCGGATCAACACTATCGGGCATGGCATGCAACCGCGTGTGGTCATAACGGGCATCGGCGTCATCTCGCCGGTCGGCAACGGAATCGAGGCGTTCTGGGACAATCTTTGCGCGGGCCGTACAGGCATTCGGCGCTTGGATCGGTTCGACGCATCCGCGCTCACCACCCAAATCGCCGGGCTGGCTGAACCGCCGGAACTTGAAAACGTATCGAATAAGGAACGCCGCCGTATGGACCCCTATACGGTTTATGCGCTGGCGGCCATGAGCGAAGCATGGGCGCAATCGGGTATCGACATCGAGCAAGAGGAACCCGTCCGTTGCGGATGTATAATCGGCAGTGGAATCGGGGGCATTAAGACTCTCGAAGATAATCACGCACTATTCCTTGAAAAAGGCGCGCGACGGCTCGGGCCGTACAGCGTACCGTCGCTACTCTCGAATACGGCTACGGGCGAAGTGGCCATCCGGTACGGACTGCAAGGTCCGAACAAAGCGGTGGTGACCGCTTGCGCGACCGGTGCCCAGAGCATTTTCGACGCGGCAAACACGATTCGGTTGGGCAATGCCGATGTGGTGGTCACCGGCGGCTCCGAAGCCCCAGTTACGCCGTTTGCAATGGCCGGGTTCTGCGCGATGCGTGCGATGTCGCGGCGCAATGACGAGCCGGGACGAGCGAGTCGTCCGTTCGATAAAGATCGCGATGGGTTTGTTATGGGCGAAGGCGCGGGTGTGCTCGTGTTGGAATCTGAGGATCACGCCGTTGCTCGGGGCGCGGACATTTTGTGTGAATTCGCGGGCGGCGGAGAGACGTGTGACGCCTATCATTTGGTGGCACCTCGGCCACACGGCACTGGCGCGGCGGCGGCCATGACGGCTGCGTTGCGTGATGCCCAGCTTGATCCCAGCGTGGTCGGTTATTTTAACGCGCATGGTACGAGCACGCATCACAACGACGAAGCGGAATCCGAAGCCTTGCGGGATGTTTTTGGTGAAGCGTCGCCTCCGGTGAGTTCCACGAAATCGATGACAGGCCATCTGCTGGGCGCCGCAGGCGCGATTGAGGCTATCGCTTGTTTGATGGCTATCCGGACGGGCGTGCTTCCGCCATCGATAAACTATGACACCCCTGATCCCGACTGTCCTGTAAATCTGGTG
>JAJDAB010000030.1 GCA_029262095.1 Candidatus Hydrogenedentota bacterium | reverse complement strand
GCTTCAGCGTTTGCCTTGTCCGGGCGCGCCTCAGTGCCGACGTTACGGTTACGGCTGGCCAACGCCAATAGCGCGGCACCTACACCCACGGCAAGGCTCGCTACGACGCCGATATAGGTTGTGCCGCTATATCCGAACTGGCGGATCAAGAAAAAGCCTGAAATTGCGCACCCAAATACCGCGCCAAATGTATTGACGGTATACAACGCGCCAATGCGGAAGCCTAGGCGCTGTTCGTCCGAGACGAGCGCACGCGCGAGCAACGGAAGTGTCGCTCCCATTAGTGCCACGGGAATGAGCAGCAAGAGAACCGCCAGCACAGCCCGCAAGGCCAGTCCGACACCGCGCGATATTGACATCGCGCTGATGATGCCGATGAGCGCGGACTCGCCCGTCTCTAGAAAAAAAAGAAAGCCAGCCGCATACGCACCGATTATGATTTCAAATAGCGCGTAGAGCAGCAGCGGGTGTTTTGCGCGATCGGCTAGCGCACCTCCGAAATACGCGCCGATTCCCATACCGCCGAAGTAGACGGCCAAGACCGTGCTGGTGGCGTACGTGGTCGAACCAAACAAGATCGCGAGCTTGCGGCTCCAGACGACTTCGTATAAAAGCGCACTGGCTCCTGAGACAAAAAAGAACACAAGCACGCTACCTAGGAATAGCGCGGCCGCGATCGTAGAACGTCGCGTAACCAATTCCATATTGCCATCGCTCATACTTGTGCCTCCAAATCAATTGGATTTACATCAAGCTTGAGGGATAGTAGCGAGAGAAGCGCGCACGCACAATAAACGTCGAAGTTTGTAATCGCCTATCTGGGCGCGATACGTATCGGAAATTTTAGACGACGCCTCCGCTACGTGAGGTTCGCTGTGAATCGACCGACAGATTTCGGTTTTGTCTTCGGCGTAGTTCCTGGTCCTAATCGGATTAGAGAAGAGGGTTGTTGGAAATCGCGCTGAGTCGTGGACGCTATGAAATGAAAGCGACTCAGCCTCATTATCGATTCAATGGCACGCCCTGTGGTAGCGCTTCCTGCACGAACGCTTATCCCGTAGTGCGTTCAGCGCCGGCGATGGCGTTGATGGATAGCAGTACAAGAGGGAACAGGGCGTCGGCGTTCGCTTGATCGCCGCTAGTGGAAGAGGCGCGCCACCGTGTAAGCAATTGAATTTGCCGTTCGTGGAGGCGGCGCAGACCTTCCGCGCGCATTTCGAGGGTCTTGATCAGGCGAGGCCGCCGTTGCTCACGGCTCGCGCTAAAGAAGTCGTTGAGCATGGATTCCGTAAGTTGGTGTTCGTCGACAATTCTTCCCAGATGCTGATCGCGAATCTTTGCGTCTGGAACAAGTTCACTGTATTGCTTCATGACTGTGATGTCTGCAGAGGCATTGCTTGTTTCGGCGTTGTTCAACACGTATTGCAAAAACGATAGAGAAGAACCGCGTTGTTTGATGTGTGCGTAGTCCTCTGGCGCTTCTTTTTGCAGCCGCTCAAGGGCAGACCCAACGCCGAACCAGCCTGTGAGATAGAATCGCGCCTGTGTCCAACTGAAAACCCAGGGTATCGCGCGTAGATCTTCTATGGTTCGTTGACCGGTGCGCCGAGTTGGGCGAGACCCGATAAAACTCAACTCCAACGCATCGATCGGTGTCGCGTGCGACCAAAAGTCGAGAAATCCTGGACTTGCCAGTAGAGCGCGATATGTTTCGGCACTCCAGACACTGAGTCGATCGCAAATATCGAGATAGCGTTTATCATCGTCTTCCGGCGAGTGATGTTGGAGTGATACGACGGTCATTCCCGCTAAAAGAAGTTCTAGGTTGAAGACCGCTGTCGGTAGATTGCCGAATTTCTGTGCAATCATTTCGCCCTGTTCTGTCATGCGGATTCCACTGGAGACGGACTCATCGGGCAACGATTGCAAGAATCGATGCACGGGGCCGGCGCCTCGGCTAAAGGTGCCGCCTCGGCCATGAAAGAAGGTCACGTCCACGCCTTGCGTCTTGCCGACGTTGATCAATGCTCGTTGCGCTTGGTGCAATGCCCAGTGGCTCGCGAGAATGCCGGCGTCTTTGTTGCTGTCGCTGTATCCAATCATGATTTCTTGGGAGCGACCTTCTCCGTTTCCGTTGATGATCGTATCCTTTGTCACCGGAAAGGCGAAAAATTCGCGCATGATCTCAGCGGACCCTTCGAGATCCGTCAGGGTTTCAAACAGCGGGACAATTGAAATACCGCAGCGCATTTTTCCGTCGACCATGTTCAGCAGACCGACTTCGCGGGCGAAGACGTACATGAGTAGAAGGTCGCTGCTCTCACGCGTCATGCTCACAATAAATTTGCCGAAGCCGCCGGGACCATGTTTTTCGATATGGCCGGCGACCACCTGGAAGTAGCCGATCACGTTGCGGGCTTCATCGCCAAGCTGGGCATGTTTCGGCACGAGCGGGCGAAATGTTTTCAATTCTGTTTGAAGGAACGCGCTACGTTTGTCGGACGTCCAATTCGCGTAATTCCAATCATTGAAACCCGCCGCCCGCAACATTTGAGAAAGCGCGATTGCGTGATACTCGCTGTTTTGGCGAATATCTAGGGCAGCAAGGTGAAAACCAAATGTATCGAGTCCCATGACCAGCGGTTCAATCTCTGCCGCGACGAGCCGCTGCGCACCAACCGCTATCAACGATTCACGAAGAATCTGGAGATCGTCGAAGAGGTCCGTGCTTGAGGCGTATCCACTCGGGTCGCCCTCTACCGTTTTCGAGAGACGGCGCATCATGAGAAATACAAAGCGACGCCACGGTTCGCGGGGGTGGGGGAGTTGTTCATCCTCGTGAACGAGGTGCGAATGTTGATAGCGACTGATTGCCGACACCAGTACTTCCGGAGGCGATTGAAACATGTCGGATAGTGTTAGATTCTCCAGAAGACTCTGAAGACCAGACTGTATAATGTCGAGCGCGTTCTGCCGCATACGTTCGAGTGTCGCCGCCGTGATTTCCGGCGTAACAAGCGGATGCCCATCACGATCGCCTCCGACCCAATTGCCGAACCGAAGTTTTGGGCCTGGCGATGAGTCTGGAAGTTTGTCGATTGATAGACCTGCGCCGGACCATGCGCTGGTGAGGCGCTGCCGAAGAATAGGGATCGCGGACGGAAACACCATGAGGAAATAGTCGAGGATGTGTTCTAGTTCCGATGTCACTTCGGGCTTCGACAAATACATCTCACCCGTTCGCCATAATCGCTCGAGAATCACTTTGATTCGCTCTTTTATGGCATCGCGCTCTCGATCTGTGAGCTGCAACTTGTCGAGGCGTGAAAACTCTTTGGATAGCGCGCGGTGTTGACGCAGGACTGCGGGACGCTTCGCCTCTGTCGGGTGCGCTGTTAATACAATTTCGACATTTACCGTATCGAGTGCCCGCGCAATTTCGGATTCCGTTAGGTTTTTGTCGATGAGGTGCTGCAGGCTGCTGCCCCAAAGGCCGGGTTCATGCAAAGCGCCGTGCAGATGCTCACGTTCATTCCGGGCCTGACCGGCAGCGTTTTCTTCCACAATGTTTAAAAGATGATAGGCAATAGACAAGACCTGTAGCTCAAGGTCGACCTGATCAGCCCCGACCGGATTCGATGTGACGTTGTCGTGCTCCTTGGATCGCCACGGCAGGGCATCTACCACCTGATTATGACCGAGATCGACCAGCACATCGGCAAAGCACTCAACCAGAAACGAAACATCTCGATCGATTTGTTCAAACCATTCTTGAAGGTGTTTGGATTTTGGCATAGGGACTACAAAGGTTTTCTGCGCGTTGCGATTGCGGACTTAGCCTAGACAGCGCCAGCATGGCGCTTCCGGCAGTAACGTACGTTAGAGACCTTCGTGTTTGAACAGGCTCTAGGCGTCGGCGGAGATGGACGGGCCGCACGAATCATAACCTCTGCCGCTGGGCGTCCACGTGCGGCTCGACATGGCTTATTATACGATTACAAGGAATCTGCCGCAATTTTGCGTAATCGAAGGGAGTAAAATGTTTGTTCAATCACTCACGTGCCACCGTGAATGATACAATTGTTGTCTGTTTTGATTTGGTTGAGTCACTAGAATGGACACAACGCCGTGGCAACTATTGAGCTTGATTCCGCATCCTTGCCTGATTTCGAAGGCCGCGTAAACGCGATTCGTTCGACCGAACAGCGGCAATGGGGCACAATGTCGCTGGCACAGATGTTCGCTCACCTTCGAATCGTTTTCGAAATCTCGCTCGAAGAGCGCGAGACGAGGGATGAGAGCCGGGCCTGGCTCATGCCCATCCTTTGGCTGCTACTCTTTCGTATCTGGACCAACTGGCCAAAGGGCAGAATCAAAGCTTCGCCGCAATTTCTTGATGATTCCGCGGAAGACGTCGAGGCCGAGCGCGTCCAACTGATCGAATCCATGCGTCGGTTCGTGGAGCTTTCGGAAAGCGATCCCGGGCGTATCGTACTCGAACCAATGCTCGGCCGAATCTCACTCAAGAAATGGCAACGCGTCCACGGCCTACACAGCGATTACCACTTGCGGCAATTCGGCTTATAAGTATCCAAGACAATGGGAAAGTATTCTTGAGAGCATTGCACTGGTCGATGGGGATTTCGGAATGGTTGCGCTGTTCAGTTCGATACGATATACAAGGCATCAATCGATGGCGCTGTTTTCAGGCTACTTGGAAAGCTTGAATTCATTATTTATCCCGTCAGCGACGAGACAGTAGTAACGTAAGGCGTCTCTACCAACGAAAAAGTAAGATTCATTGCTTTTCCTATGAATCTTTGCGGTCCCTCGTTCGAATGAATCATTGGGATCCGCTACGCGGAATTCGATAGTGATCGGTCGGCGCTTGCGGTATTCATCCTTTTTGTCCCTCCTCCTTTCTTTTGCTCTTTTCTTAAGCGCATTTGCGTCGGTCTGGTATATGTTATTCTTGCTCAGGCCAAGTTCTTCTACGCATTTGTGCGGAATCCGGCTTTCATCGGAGCGGGTATCAAGTTTAGCAGCTACCTTAACTGATCGTCCCTGTGGGTCTTCGGGAAGCTTGACCTCGATTTCTAGCAGGAGTGCGGGCAAAGCTCCCACAGGATCGTGTCCAGTGATTCTGTCGCTGTAGCTAAAATTCAAAATCATCGTTAATAACTGTACTTAAGGCCGCCTATGGCTTATCCAGTTATTCGGCGGAATCCTCATCTGCTTCCGCCACGAGAAACATCAGGCACGCAGCCCGTGGGTAGGCACGGCGTACTCGGCGGTC
>JAJDAB010000029.1 GCA_029262095.1 Candidatus Hydrogenedentota bacterium | reverse complement strand
TGCCCACGATGACGACACTCGCCGCCGCGCGCGCGGCCGTGTTGGGCATCCGCGCCATGCGCAACGAGACGCCCTCCGTCCTTTCGTTGCAGGAGTATCACGGCACGGCCGACGCGCCCAGCGCGTGACGTGCGATGGCTGCGGGTCGGTTGCACATTGTCGCTACCCCCATCGGTAACCTCGGTGACCTTTCCACCCGAGCAATCGAGACCCTGCAAAAAGCCGATCTCATCGCCGCGGAAGACACGCGACATTCGGGCACGCTGCTCAAACACTTTTCCGTCGACACGAAACTCGTCAGCTACCACGATCACAATGAAGACGCGCGCGCCGATGAGCTCATCCAACGATTGACCGACGGCGCCGACGTCGCGCTAATCACCGATGCCGGTACGCCATGTATTTCCGATCCCGGCTATCGAATCGTTCGCGCCGCGCACAAGGCGGGTATCGATGTCGTCGCCGTCCCAGGTCCGTCTTCACCAATCGCAGCCCTTTCCATTTCGGGGTTGCCCTGCGATTCTTTCACATTTCACGGTTTCTTCCCCAAAAAAGCTATGCAAGTCGAGCAAATGCTGGCAACGCTGGCGGACGCCGGAGGGACGCACATCTTTCTTGAATCCCCCAAACGGATTCACGCGACCATTGAAGCCATCGAATGTGACCTAGCCGACGCCGAAGTTGCGCTCGCCCGCGAAATGACCAAACTGCACGAAGAAGTCATCACCGGAACCGCCGGAGACGTATTGGCAAAACTCGATGGCCGTGCGATCAAAGGCGAGTGCGTGCTTATCGTATACGTGCCCACCGCCGCCCCCGACATCTCTAACGATGAACTGCGGTCGCGTGTGGAATCCGCCATGCAGAAAGACGGCATTTCTCAGCGGGACGCCATCAAAGCGGTCGCCCGTGAAACGGGAATCCCGAAAAACCGGGTATACACTGCAGCAGTCGCGGATAGCGGCACGTGAGATGTTCATAGCGCCGGGAGGCCAAGTTTCATCTTGGCAGGGTGTTCGAATACGAACTAGGCTAAGGTGGATACTTGGCGCCCCCAATCAAAACCTAACTCGGAAAACCGAACGACGCATAAAACGCGAAATTCTTGGCGAGCAACGAAAGACGTTTCCAGACGAAGTCGTCATAAAGTCCTGGTTTTACCTCCGTGTCGCATCGAAAGCGAACGGAAACACGAAATGGACCGGTTTTGTTTCCTACATTCACCGGAATCACTTTGTGGTTGTTATCAGCGGTTGTAAATAGAACTGGTGGTAAAGGTCGCTCGACGAATTGGTTCGGTTGGGTCGCATGAGGATCATAGAACACGATCGTGATTTCGTGGCCTGGATTGTGTCCAGGAAAAGCCGTAAATGTGTTGAGGTTTTCTGTATCTAGAACCACATCAAATGACGTGGCAGCCGGATCCATACGATACACCGTTAGCGGCAATTCAGCCGCCAGTCCGGAATAGGTGGCATCACCGTATACGCCCGGCTCATCTCCGAGATGAAGACGGCCTTGCCATACGAGTTCCTGCTTGAGGTTAGTGGCCATAATTCCTCCAAAAATGTAAGGCTAAGTGCGTTGTCTGATAAACCGACGTAACGCACATTGCCGATCAGTTTCAAGAGTATATACTACGCCTCTACCTCGACGTATTCCGTCGTAATAGAATTATCCGAATCGATATGAAAGAGGCGAAAGCCTTTCGACGTCGTATCGTCGAAATTATTGCGTGTTATCGAACAACATGCGGTCGTTGTGAACAACGTCCCGTCCTGCGTTTCTTCTTGATTGCCGTGGTAATGTCCCGAGGCAACAAGCTTCAAGTTGTGCCCCGAGAAAATGCCCAGCACGTCATCCGCATTTACGACGCGGTACGCTTTAGTGTTCGGGTTAAACGGATGATGGCCCAAGATCGCGATGGGCCGATTGGCGTTCGTTCGTTCGGCAACTTTAGTCAGCCACTGAATCTGATCGTTTCGTACCGTCACGTCGCTCTTATTTCCCTCGCAGGTATCGAGGCCAATAAACAGCCAACCGGTGTCGTCTTCGCGCCAATGCGTCTCGTCGAACTCATTTCGATAATTGCCGAACATATCTTCAGAATAGATATGAGCGTCATGATTGCCGGGCACACAATAGTAAGGCCGCTCCAAGCGATCGAGCGACTGCTTCGCAAGCCTGAGCTCAACCAATTCGCCATCGCTGGCCAGGTCGCCCAGCACCGCCGTGAACTGCACGTTGTCCATCTCGTTGATCATATCGGTGGCTCGATTGACGATAGACGTACTCCGTGCATCGAGAATGTGCAGATCGCCGACGGCCGCAAATGTAAATGGGCCGGACCCGCCAACAGAAGGCATCTTAATATTTGATACCGCTTTCTTCGACGATTGGAAGACGTCTTTGGTCCGCGCGCATCCCGCCATACTGGCCGCACCCATCAATCCGATAAATTGCCGACGTGAAAAATGCATGGAAGTCCCCTCCGAACGGACCTATTTTACAACTGCATCAACTGATTTTATGGCACAGCCATTCATTGTCGGAAACGATGGTAGGAGGTGTCAAGCCGCCGTCGCTATATCGCAAACAAAGAAATCGGCGGCCCCGCAACGCCGGACCGCCGATTTGAGCGACAACTCAGGTGAGCGTGCAGTGATGCCTATGCGCCAGCGGTTGCTGGGACGCCCTCGCCGCCGAACCAGGCGTCTTCAAAATCGAGAGCGCCGCGTTCGTTGTCCATAATGATCTGTGCGCTCGCATGCATGAGCGGCAGGGTATTGTTGACATAGAATCGTGCCGTCTCGACTTTGCTGGTATAGAACGCCGTCTCATCCGTTCCAGCGTCGAGCGCCCGTTGGGCGATTGTCGCTTGCACAAGCCACTGCCACGAAATGCACACCTCGGAGAAAATGCGCAAGAACAGACTTGAGTTCGCGGTGTACAGCGCAACTTCGCCACCCATGCCTAGTCCGGCTAAATGGGTCATGACCGCCACAATCTTGTCCTGGGCTTCGGCCACTTTCTCGCGAATATCCGCGACGCCTTCAACGCCATCCGAATCGACGAGCGTCTTACCAATCTCTTCCATCAGCGCACGGAACGCCGATCCGTTGTTGCGCACGACACGTCGGCCGAGCAGGTCGAGTCCCTGGATACCGTTGGTGCCCTCGTAAATAGAGAAGACTTTGTTATCCCGGAGCATTTGTCCGAGCGCGAAGTCTTCGGTGTAGCCTGCACCGCCGAGGCATTGAATCGCGAGACGAATCGACTCAGTCGACTTATCCGATCCGTAAGCCTTACACACTGGCGTGAGCACGCCGAGCAATTCGTCCGAACGTTCGCGTTCTTCCTCGGTCTCGCCTGTGTTCGTCGTGTCCCACAACAACGCGCAGTACCCGAGCAGCGAGAATAGTCCTTCGACATACGCTTTTTGCCAAAGCAACATGCGGCGAACATCGGCATGGCGAATGATTGTAACCGCCTCAAGGTCCGGATCCATATTGGTGACTTCGCGGCCTTGGATGCGTTCGCGGCTGTACTTCAATGCGATCTGATATGCTGCGGATGCTTGCGCAATTGCCTGGACGCCGGTATGAATTCGCGCGGAATTCACGAGATGCAACATCTCGCGCAGACCTTCGTTTTCATTCCCGAGCAAATAGCCGTGGCAGTCGTCGTTGTCGCCGAGGTTTAGCGTTGCCGTGGGTTGCCCACGCAGTCCCAACTTATGTTCGATGCCCGCGGTTAACACATCGTTGAATTCGCCGGCTTCGCCATTCTCGTCAAGCCGGTATTTCGGCACGATGAAGAGACTAATTCCTTTCGTTCCCGGAGGGCCGCCTTCGATCTTCGCGAGCACGGGATGCACAATATTGTCGCCAAGATCATGATCGCCGGAAGAGATCCAACGTTTGACGCCTTTAATCTTGTAGTGACCACCATCGGCTGAAGGAATTGCCGTCGTCGTGATGTCTCCAAGCGAACTGCCGACGTCGGGTTCGGACAAGCACATCGTCCCGCCCCAACCGCCGCCCATCAGTTTTTCGAGGTACTGTTCTTTTTGTTCCGGCGTTCCAAAGAGATAGATCAAATAAGCGGCACCGCCGGCTTGACCAATGAACATATATGCGCTCGTGTTCGCGGCATTGAACAAATACGAAATGGTCGACTGCATCAGATAAGGCATTTGCTGGCCACCACAATCGTAATCCATCGCGGGTCCGAACCAACCGCCCTTTTTGGACGTTTCCCAGATTTCGTGCATGCCCTTTGGAAGCGTGACATCTTTCCCGTCGAACTTCGCTCCTTCCGCGTCCATTGATTGATAATGCGGCCAGAAGACTTCCATCGCGACCTGCTCTGCCGTGTCGAGCACAAGGTCGAACGTCTCACGCGAATGGTCGGAAAACCGTTCGCGCTCGCACAACGACTCCATATTCAACATTTCGTACAGAACAAACTGAATATCGCGTCTATCGAATAGCTTGTCACTCATGAGAATGCCCTTATTTGTTACGGCTTAGCCTGGATACTGAACGGTAAGTATAGCAGGTGAGGTCGAACACGAGGCAAGTCGAAAAAAGGCCTTGACCATGGGGTATGGACCAGGGTTTATGCTCCTTTTTTCCCAACTAAGGAGTCGAATCATGGCGCGATAAAGGACATGGGGATTGGTATTGGCGGGTTCAGGTTTATTGATAGCCGCGGCCGTTGCCCTAGGAGATGGAAAAGTGGCCTCGATTACAGAACCTGCGGCGTTGACCTGCAGCCTTTCGGACCCGGCGAAAGTAGAACGGCGCGCGGAATTGAGGGCAGCGTTTATCCCCGCAATCGAGCGGACCGAAGAACTCGAGAACGGCTATGCATTCCAGTTCGCGGGGAAGGACGCAGAACTCGTCCTCGATTTCGTCGCCTTTGAGCGGGATTGCTGCACGTTCTTTTCGTTCGTGATCGAACTCGCACCGAAGAATGGTCCGGTGACATTAACAATGTCCGGGCAGGAAGGAACGAAGGCGTTCATCCAAACCGCATTCGCCAGCGCGCTCAAACCGACCGAGAAATCAACCACATCGAAACCCATCGAAAAGAAATCGTTCGTGGACAAATGTTGCGAGGCGCTCGGAATTTAGTCGGCGCTCGTTCGGAATTCCGACGCTGAGGCGGATATCTCAATTCCAGGGTTCCCGCCCCTGCAGGTCATTCCCGTGAACGCGGGAGTGATCCGTAGGGGCGGGCGTACTGCTGCATGGATCGCAAAATTGGCACTCCGGAGCGATTCTAGTAGACTCGTTGCACAACGCAGACCATTTAGCTTCCCGGAGACCGCCGTGCGCACTTTACTCATCCTAAAACTTGTGACCGTATACGTAATGGGCGCGTTCTACATCTTCGTCGGCGTGAACCACTTCATCAACCCGGATTTCTTTCTCGACATCATGCCGGATTACCTGCCTTGGCATGCGGCGCTCGTCTACATCAGCGGCATCGCCGAAATCATCTGCGGCGTGCTGCTATTCATTCCACGCACGCGCATCCTCGGCGCATGGTTGACCATCGCCCTGCTCATCGCCGTCTTCCCCGCCAATGTCCATACCGCGATGAATCCCGAACAATTCGATTTCGCGCCCCCCAACGGCCATTACATCCGCCTACCCATCCAAGGCCTCCTCATCCTCTGGGCCTATTGGTACACACGGCCCGATACGGTGCGGGCAGATTCTGCCGATGACCCGGCAGACGCCGCCTAGTTCTCCCACCGCCAGATCGCTACTTTCGCAGAATTCGCCTGTCTAAAGGGTATTTCCCTGTCTGCCGATAATTGGTATACGGGTTGCGTATCCTTTGCGGGGGGACACGCTTTCAAAGCACCCCTGGCATAGGATTCTGGAGGTACGGACGTTGGGTACTCTGTTTAGTTCATTGGCGGTGGCACGATCGGGCATGGCGGCTGCCCAGGTTCAGCTCGATACCACGGCGCACAATATCGCCAATGTGAATAAGGAAGGGTTTTCCAGACAGCGGGTAGAGCTCGGCACGATATCGCCGAACATTTTTCCGTTTGGCCAAATTGGTCGCGGTGTGTTGGTTTCTCGAATCGACCGAATTAGAGATAGTTTTCTGGACAGTTCATTTCGCGATCAGGTCTCCGGACTCGGCAGCGCGGAGGTCCAGGCGAATAATTACGTCTTACTTGAAGACGCATTCTTGGAGCCCGGCGAGAACGGGTTCGGCACGCGCATCGATCGGTTTTTCGATTCGCTCAGCGATTTCTCCAACAATGTAGAAGACTTTCCGGTGCGAGAAGCGTTCTTGCAGGAAGCGCAGACGCTGGCGGATAACCTAAACCAAACGGCCCGGCGCTTGTTCGATTTACGGACGAATGCGAACGAGGAAGTGCGCAATCTGGTTCCGGAATTGAACGGGTTGACAACTCGAATTGCGGAATTGAATCAAGGCATACGCGATGCGGAACTGAATGGTTCCTCGGCGAACGATATACGCGATGATCGCGACGTTGCGCTCGACCAGCTCGCGCGCCTAGTGAACATTTCCACCCGTGAAACCTCTGACGGAACGGTATTGGTTTTGTTGAGTGACGACGTTCTGGTCGATCAGGTT
>JAJDAB010000028.1 GCA_029262095.1 Candidatus Hydrogenedentota bacterium | reverse complement strand
AACGTGCTTGAAGAGATTTTGGGTGAGAAGCGCGAGGCGCGGGTAGATGTCGTCTCTCCTCAACGGGGTGAGAAACGGGCGATGGTGGACCTCGCGAATCGAAATGCTAGGACGAGTTTTGAGGAGAAACAGCTAACCGATCAAGCGAATAGCGATTTGATGGAACAGGTGAAGGTGAAATTATATCTGCCGGTGGTGCCGCATCGAATCGAGTGTTTCGACATTTCGACTACGCAGGGTGCGAAAGCCGTGGGTTCTATGGTGACGTTTGACGAGGGCGTTGCGAACAAGGCGCGGTATCGGCGGTATGCGATCAAGGACGTTGAGGGTCAGGATGACTTCGCAATGATGCGCGAGGTGCTGATGCGCCGGTTGAAACGCGCGATCGAGGAAGACGACTTGCCGGATCTTGTTCTTGTGGACGGTGGTAAGGGACAGTTGGGTGTCGCGACGACGGTGTTCAAGGATCTTGGCATTGACCAGTTGCCTGCGGCGGCGATTGCGAAGTCACGCACTGATGGGGGCGCGCGATCGCCGGAACGGTTTTTCGTGCCCGGGCGGAGCAATCCCATCGTACTACCACAACATTCGCCAATCGTGCATTATCTCGCGCAAATTCGCGATGAGGCACACCGATTCGCAATCACGTATCATCGTCAGCGGCGGAATAAGGCGACGTTGTCGACACAGCTCACGGGCATCCCCGGGGTGGGCGCGAAACGCGCCCGGATTCTCTTGAGTGGAATCGGGTCAGTGGCGAAGGTTAAAGATGCCGATGTGGCGACTATTGCGGCGCTGCCGGGCTTTAGCCACGCGTTGGCCGAAGCCGTAAAAAAGCATCTCGCAACGACGAAATCTTAATTCTAGGAATTGCTAATGGAAATCTTATTTATCATCGGGGCGGTTCTTGTTGGGGTCGGTCTGCTCAAACTTGCGTATTTTGTTTGGTTATCCGTTCGCTATCCGGAGCCGATGCTTGCGGACGAAGTTCATTCCGTTATTACGGAGGACACATGGCCGATTCGGCTTTATCGTCACAAGTCGAAACTGGGTGAAGGCGAACCGGTTTTCTTGTGTCATGCGCTCGCGACGAATCATTTGAACTATGAGTTACCTGCGGGTAAATCGCTGGTCAGCGCGTTGACGGAGGCTGGCTACGATTGTTGGACCATTGATCTTCGTGGGAACCGGAACACGCCGCCGCCCAAGGGCATGTCGCGGCGGAATACGCATGTCGATGACTATCTCACGAAAGATGTGCCCGCGGCGCTGTCGTTCATTCTTGAGAAGACGGGATATGACCAACTGCATTGGATCGGGCACTCGATGGGCGGCATGTTGTTCTATGCCTATCAAGCGACGCTTGGGAATGAACATATCGCGTCCGCGACGACGTTTGGTTCTCCCATTGGTTTCAAAGGAACGCATGTACAAGACGGCGCGGCCATTGCGTGGCTTGCCAAGACTTGTCCCCCACTCCTTTCCGCTGTGATTCGTGGTGCAGCGCCTTGGGCCGAGTGGTTCAAACCGCAGATGCCGGGCCTGCCGATCAATTGGTCGAATATGCACCCGGACCTTGGTGCACGGGATTATTACAATCTTCTCGAAGTACCGCCGGGCGGGGTCGCGGTGGACATGAATCGGTGGGCGATCAAGCGAGATTGGTCCATGCGGAATGGTGAACTGGATGTCCCGGCGAAATTACGGGAAGGCGATACGCCTCTGCTCGCGTTCTTCGCGCCTAGTGACCCATTCGTAAAACTACCGGATGCGGAAGACTTCATGGACAACCTTCCGATTGACGATAAGGCGATGGTCGTGTTGTCCGTGGAGGAAGGATGTGCGAACGATTACAACCACTGCGATATCCCGTTTTCGCCGAATGCGGATATTGAAGTATTCGTCCATGTGGTTGAATGGCTGCAGGAACACCCAATCAGCACGAAACCCGCCGCACCGAAACGATCGTCGCGTGTCGCATCGGCGGCGAAACTAGCTGCGGATGCGTTGGGTTTAGACGTGAGCGTACCCACGACCGCGAAATCGAACGGAGAACCCATCGAGATTGATGTGCCGACCATGAAACGGACCGGAAAGACGCCGTCGAAGAAGAAGGCGGCGGCCAAACCGAAGACGAAGTCAGTCGCGAAAAGAAAAACAGCCTCGAAAGCCAGTCCAAAATCTTCGACAAAGAAGAAGGCGGCGAAGGCGAAGAGCAAGACTAAGGCCAGTCCTAAGAAAAAGGCGGCGGCGAAGAAACCAAAGGCCAAGAAATCGAAGTAAACGTTCGCGGTCGATATCGAATCGAATTGTAGACGTGATCGGATTGGCGAAAAATGACATGCCGTACACGAACATCCCCCTTGCCCCCTTCGAAGGGGGAATGTACGAATTCGGTCATCACTGTATGAACATGTTCTAACTGAAACCGTATTTTATCTATGGATATTGCACTCGCCATACTCGGATGGACCACGTTTGGGTTGCTGATCGTTATTGGGTTGGCGCTGGATGTCGTTGGGCTGTTCGGCAATTGGATCATCCTCGCAGCTATTGGCGGGTTGTGGTTGTTCACGGGGTTCACGCATTTCGGTTGGCTGGCGTTGCTCATCATGGTGGGACTGGCGATATTGGGCGAAGTGCTCGAGACGGCGGTTTCCGGATATGGGGCGAGCAAGTTTGGCGGGGGGCGCGGTTCGATTGTGGCATCGGTGGTGGGTTGTCTGGGCGGGGCGGTGTTGGGGACGCCTATTTTTCCCATTGTTGGGACGCTGATTGGCGCATGTCTTGGGGCGTTTGGCGCGGCGACGCTCTACGAGTATATCCAGCGTGAACGATCGGTTCAGGAAGCGGCTTGGACTGGATTCGGTGCTGCGCTCGGTAAAGTTGCTGGACTTTTCGTGAAATTGTTCTGCGGAATTGGAATGCTGGTCGTCGCTACTGTAACGTATTGATTCCCGGCGCAATCCGCCGATTGAATTGGATACCAAGTTGAATACGCAATCCGCATGCAGCGTGCACGTGCTGCCCGACCCCCGGCGCAAGCAAGCGGTTATCGCGTGTGAGCCGCCCGAGGGCGCTACCGTCTCACTTCGCATCGACTCCGATGCTCACCAAATTGCTGCCGATGGAAACACGTTCACGGTGACCTTCGACGAAGCGCGCGCCTGGTCCCCGGCTGATCCATACCTTTACCGCGCTATGCTAGAGGTCGCGCGTAGCGATGTAGAAACGGAATCGTTCGACGTCCCGATTGGGCTTCGTGAGTTTACCGTCGCGGAGAATCGTTTCCGAATTAATCAGCGGCCGGTTGCGATTCGTGGCGCTTCGATACGCGGGATGAACGCCGTCGATTCCGCGACGTTAGAACAACTTGCCGCTCTTGGTTACAACGCTGTTCGAGTTCCGCAAAAGGCGTTGGGCACCGATGTCCTCAACGCTGCCGATGCGGGCGGGGTGCTGATTTTCCCTACTCTGGAGCATGACGTACCTCTTTCCGAAGTCGTTTCGAAGGACGGCGCAGCGTTCGTTCAAGCCCATATCAATCATGCGTCAATCGTGGCGTGGCACATTCGATTTCAGACCAAATCGATGGCATCCACCGACCGTATGGAAATCGTTCAGCGGCATATCGCGTCCGTTCGCGCAATCGACGCGACGCGTCTGATCGTTTGCGATGTCGTTGATACTGACGGTTTTCCGTTGCTGAGTCTCACGGCAAATCCGAACAAGTCGATTGGTGAATTGGCGCAACTCGCTCGCGTTGCGGTTAGCGCGCCGATGTGCAATGAACTCATCCAGGCAGGGTTGGGGTTTGGAGGCGATAGTGTGTTGGTCAGTGCGGACCTAGTCTGTCCAATCGTGACCGATGGTACGGATGGGCATCCTGATCTTATCGACGACGCGATCTGCGAAATTGTTCGGGCTCTTCGAAGTAATGTGCGGGTTGCCGGTTATTGGGTTGATGGTGATCCTGCAGCCGCCCCGGTCTCGCGGGCGGTGATCGCGGGTAGTGTTCATCAACCGGTTCGCCCCATCGCGGAATTAAGTCAGCGGAATTTGTGGCCAGGAGGCGAGACGGATGCGCGCGTGACGTTGGCGAACGATTCCGGGATGACCGGGCGAGTTGACCTTTCGCTCCAGGTCGTAGGACCGACGGGGCAGGTGTTGTGGAAGAAGAAGCGTGGCATGCCTGTGCCGAAAACGCGGAAGACGATTTGGCAGGGGGCCGTTGGGGCGTCGAGTAAGCCGGGCTTGCATCGATTCGTGGTGCGTGTGATCAACGGCCATCGAGTAGTGGGCGAGGAAAGTGTCCCGTTTCATGTGCTGCCCAGATTCGAGTTTTCAAAGACGCGTGTACATATCGTTGGTCACGCTTCGAATACTAGTGTCCGTTCGCTCTCGAAAATAGTCGGCGAAATTGATGCAAAGGTGTATGTAATACCGCCGTTGGGTAACACGATCTGGGCATATCCGTCTGATGCGGTCTGCCAAATTTTGGCGCTTGTGCAGAGCGGTGCCGCGGCGATCGTCTTAGCCCCGCCGACGGACTGGGATGCATTGTCGCAATGTTTTGAGGGCATTCCGATCGTTGAAACGATCCGCCCGACGCTTGGCCATGGCGCTGCCACGTACCAAACGGCACGCCATCCCATCTTGGAAGGGGTGCGGACGGACGATGTGATGGGCACAAGTTATCAGTTGATTCGCCGTAACGTGCTTCTTACCGGTGAAACCGATGAAAACGTGACCACGGGAACACCGTGTACGTTCGATCCGAGTTGTTCACCCGCCGAAGCTATTGACGAGATTAAGCTGAACGACATCATTGTCCGTAGTTTTGGCGATGGCAAGCTTGTGTTCGTGAACTACGATCCGATCCGGCACGCGAATTCGGATCCCGCCGCGGAGAATCTACTGCGAAACCTGGTCGACTATGGCGCGCGTCGCTTGGTGACGGGTGCTAAACCTCCGCCCTTTCAAAAGGCGATCGATTTCTGGCGGAAACGGGCCGCGTCGCTCATTCACTGGCGAGTGCTTGGTCCATTGCGTGTTAGCGGAAAGCTCCCAACGCCTCCGACGCACATCGATGAATTTGACGCGCACTATGATGGCGCCTATGGCAGCGTGCACTGGCGCGATTGGTGGGCGACTTACGTGGATAATTGCGACGTAGACCTGGCAGAAGTTTGTCAATCGGAAACCGCTCGAGAGCTGGGCAATCACGGACTCGTCGGCTACGCTTCGCATACGTTCCGGAGCACCGTTCGCGAATCTAAGATCGTCACGGTCGAATCGCGGGTGGCCGCGCGCCTCTGGTTTAACGGGCGCTTGATCGGAAGCACCGCGGAAGTAGAAGGTCGCGTGTTGACTATCGATGTTACGACACGCGAGGGCGTCAATATTGTGGTCGTAGAAGCATCCGCGGACCACAGGGATTGGGCTTTCCGGTTCGACATTTCATGAGTTATTGTAAGTCGTTGGGTGTCGACTTGTAATTGTCGTCATACGTCAACCGAACGATTGATTCTAACGTTATGGATTAGACCATGATCGAAGTGAAGAACTCGCGGCGGGCGCGGATATACCTTGCTGTATTCACTCTTGTGCTCTGTCTGCTGAGCATGGCAATGCTCTTTCTATCGCTCGCGCTCTTTCGAACGCAATCCTCCTTTCTGGGCTTTGGCCCAACTGAAACGTTGGTGTATGGAATCGGAGGAGCAGTTCTCTCAGTCTTCTTCGTTTGGGCGTGCAAACAATCATACTTCGCCGGACAGCAGTATCAGATTTCGCCGGTTGGAATTCGATTTATTACCCCTACAGTGACTGACAGATACGGCAAATGGGAGGACCTCGTCTTCGTCTCGCCGCTCCTCGGCACGCTAGGATTTCGTGACGGAACAATGATTCAGGCTGACCTGTTGTGGAGACTCTTGACGGATAAGCAGCGACAGGAAGTATTGGAATATTCTGGCGAAGACGGTTTGCTTGGCACGACTGTTGGGCGGCACGAGCAATGGTATTCTGAACCATTCCCACGATCTCTGTTTGCAATCTATCAATTTGGTCGATTGCTTCTCGTGCTTGGCCTGTTAGGATTAGTGATCGCGTGGATCGTGGACCCCGATGGGCTTAGTATTCTCACGGACGATGAGGAACGACGTGACGGCAAACTAACCTACGTTGCGTGGGCCATTGTCCCTCCTGGCGTTGGATTCGAAATCATGCTAATCACGCGGTACTTGCCGTACTTCAAACGTACTCTGGAAGACCAAAGAGCGAAACGCGCATTTCGTGCTGAATACAAGGATTCAAACTGATAGTGTAATGTAAGGTTCTTGATGCAGGAGCGAATTCCCATGAGCAAGCTAAGCCGTCGAAATTTTCTTGGACGTAGCACGAAGAGCATGTTGACGATTGCCGCTGGTGCGGCGGTTGTCGCGGGGCCGGCGCGTACGCGTGCGTCGGCGGCGAGCAATCGGGTTGTGATGGGGGCCATCGGCCTCGGTGGTCGCGGCTCTGACCTTGCGCGCGAGTTTGCGCGTCATGAGAATGTCGAGGTTGCGTATGTTTGTGATCTCGATGAAGGTCGTGGCGGGAGCATGCCGGATCAGATCAAGGCAATTCAGGGTACGGCGCCGAAACGTGTGAATGACATGCGCCGAATCCTCGATGACAAGGAGGTTGACGGCGTCATCATTGCGACGCCGGACAATTGGCATGCGCTTGGTACGATTTGGGCGTGTCAGGCGGGTAAAGACGTTTATGTGGAGAAGCCACCTTCGATGACGGTCTGGGAAGGCCGGAAGATGGTGGAAGCGGCTCGGAAATATGAGCGCGTTGTGCAGGTCGGTACGCAGAATCGGAGCGCGCCTGAGAATTTTGAGGCGCGCGAGTATATCCGCAGCGGCGCGCTGGGGAAGGTTGGCCTTGTGAAGGTTTACAATCTCAAGGGCGGCAACCCGTATACCGAGCCGGAAGATTCACCGACTCCGCCAGGTGTCGATTACGACATGTACCTTGGACCGGCTCCGTTGCGTCCGTTTAACCGGGGTCATTTTCATGGTGGTTGGTTGAAATACTGGGCGTATTCTTGCGGGGACATCGGCGGCGATGGTGTACATCAGTTGGACCTTGCGCGATTCTTGCTCGACATTGATGTGCCGAAATCAGCGGCGGGTTATGGCGGGAATTATGTCTTTGATGACGATAGCGAAACGCCGGACACGGCTTCGTGCACATATGACTTCGGCGACTTTCTGATGACGTTTGAGGAAACGCAGTGGCCGAAGTACATGTTGAAGACATCGGGTGAGATCCGTAATACGGATACGTTTCCGAATTGGCCGGTAAATTCTACTCGCATCGAGATTTATGGCAGCGAACAGATGATGTACGTGGGCCGGCATGGTGGCGGTTGGCAAGCAATAGCACCGAACGGATCGATTGCGGCGCAGGCTTATGGACGTGTGCCGACGCTGCATCATCGCGATAATTTGCTGGACTGCATGAACACGC
>JAJDAB010000027.1 GCA_029262095.1 Candidatus Hydrogenedentota bacterium | reverse complement strand
GAACGGCCCAGACGACTGCGGTAGGCGTTGGCGCTATTACGATGGCGCAGAAAGCCGCGGCCAAGACGAAGGCGAACGAGAAAATTCGCGTCGCGGTGTTGGGGCTCAACGGTCGTGGCGGGAGCCATATCAACGGCCTCGGCGGTCTCGACAACGTCGAACTTGCCGTGCTCTGCGATCCCGATCAACGTCAATTCAAACGTCGCGTAAAAGAAATTGAAAAGCGCGGCTGGGGCACGCCAAGGACAGAAACCGACCTACGCCGGGTGATGGACGACAAGGACATCGACGTCATCACCGTTGCAACGCCAAACCATTGGCACTCGCTCGCAGGCATTTGGGCATGCCAAGCGGGCAAAGACGCCTACGTCGAGAAGCCGTGTTCGCACAATATTTTCGAAGGCCGTCAACTGTCGAATGCGATGAAGAAATACGACCGCATCGTGCAACACGGGACGCAAATTCGCAGTAACCCCGCGATCCAAGAAGCGATTCAACACATTCGTGACGGCTTAATCGGCGAAGTGTATATGGCGCGCGGCTTGTGCTACCGCTGGCGCGACTCCATCGGCAAGAAAGGACCCTCCGATGTACCGGACGGCGTTGACTACGACATTTGGCAAGGACCGGCACCGGAAGGCCAGTACACGGGTAACCGATTCCACTACAACTGGCATTACCTCTGGGACTTCGGCAACGGCGACATCGGAAACCAAGGCGTTCATCAAATGGACATTTGCCGCTGGGGTTTAGGCGTGAAATATCCGGAAACCATCACGTCCGGTTCCGGCATGTACCTATTCGATGACGACAAACAGGTACCGAATGTCATCAATTCAACCTTCACATTCCCCGATGCCGGTGAGATGGGTAAGATGATGGTGTTCGACGTACGGCCGTGGATGACCAATGACGAGAAGGGCGCGAAAGTCGGCGTCATTTTTTATGGGTCCGAGGGCTATATCGTCATCGACAGCTACACCCACTACCAATCCTACCTCGGCGACAAAGAGGAAAAAGGACCGGGTAGGGATAAGGGCGGCGATCACTACGCCAACTTTATTGAGGCGGTCCGCGCACGAGACGCGAACATCCTCAACGCGCCTATCGAGGAAGGCCACTACTCGGCCGCGCTCTGCCATCTCGGATTGGCCTCGGCGCGCTTAGGCCGCACGCTCCATTTTGATAGTGAAAAGGAAGACTACGTCGGCGATGCAGAAGCGAGCGCGATGATCTCTCGCGACTACCGTGAACCGTATGTCGTTCCCAGTATCGAGGTCTAGAAGCGACCAATGAATCGTTAACGGCCCGGCTGCGCAATCGTAGCCGGGCCATTCTTTTCTAAGCGCCTGATTCAAAACCACCTGTTTGGATTCACCCCCACCTGAATCCTCCCCCGTCGAGGGGGAGGAGCATGAAACGCGAGTGGTTTTGAAACAGGCGCTTAGTCGCCGATGGCCAGAATCTGGGTTGAGTTGGTGGCATTGAGCAGGGAGCCTGTAACCGTTTCCGCTGTCCATCCACTTATAAGGTAGCTTCCAGCTAGGGGCAGGACACCGGTAAACCGGCCCCGATATGTATATAATACTGGAGACCTATGTCCCAGGAATTCGCACATACACCGGCTGGAGGCGCATACGCGGCCAACGTCGGCGCGCCAGGTGATCGCATTGACCCCGTCTTGGCGGCGGATCGGGCGGATATCGCGGCGAGTCTGCTCGGTGACCAGGACGGATATGCCCGCTTGGTTTCGCGATATGAGGCTATTATCGGTACACAAATGTGGCGATTCACGCGCGACATTTCAACACACGAAGAGTTAGTACAAGAAGTGTTCGTTGAAGGGTATATGAGCTTGGCGGGATTTCGCGGTCGCGCGCCGTTCGAACATTGGATTCGCCGCATCGCGACGCGGGTCGGTTACCGCTTTTGGCGCAAAGAATCGCGCGAACGCGACCGGCGCCAAGCGATGGAACAATGGCGACATACCGCGAAAACTGCGGTTGTAGACCGGTCGCCCTCGCAGGCGGCCGAATGTTTGTTCCAGTTGCTGGAGACGTTGCCGCCAAAAGACCGGTTGGTCCTGACGTTGTTTTATTTCGAGGGTTGGGACATGGGCGAGATCGCCGACCGCGTAGGCTGGAGTCGCACGTTGGTGAAAGTGCGCGCGCACCGTGCACGACGGAAGTTGCGAACACTATTGGAAGCAGAAGGATTTGGAAGCTCCGGTTCTACACCGGACCCAATTGGAGAGCTTGGACAATGAATGACGCATTGGACTATATAGACGCGCTGGCGAAACAGGCGCGCGCCGAATCGGCACCGCGTGTTCATGTAACCGGTCACGTTTTGGCCCGGCTGAGCGCGCCCCGTCGTCGCATCGACACCCACATGGCTGTGTTGGCAGCCGCATCCGCTGCGATGGCCGCGATTACGATTACGTTATCAATCTGGAGCCGGTTAGCACCCCCCGATCCCCTTGAAACGATGATCGAAGTATCTTCGCTACTGGGTCTCTAAGCGAGCCGGAATTCATGAGCACCGAAGAACATAGTGAAACCATTTTACCAGCGCCGCGATCGCGTTGGGCCTCGACCATAGCCTTTGGGCTCATCATATTCGCATGCGGAACCGCTGCAGGTGTCGCAATTGGTTTACGTTGGGATGATCACGATGAGCGGCGCAAAGTTTTGGCGGGAGAAAAGCAGTCGTATGCAGAGCGCATGACGGTTCACCTCACGGAGGATCTTGAGCTTTCCCCCGATCAGGCCGAACAAGTGCACGGCGTGTTAGCGCGTCATACCGAGCAATTCCGGGACATTCACGCGACCATTTCACCCAAGCTCAAGTTTCAAATGGATTGCTTACGCGAAGAAGTCGGGGACATCCTGGATGACCGGCAACGCGTGTTGTGGGAAGAAAAAGTCAAACGGCTGCGTAAACGCACCCAGTCCCACCTCTAGCGTCCTAAACGCGCGATGGCTCTACGGACGAATCGACAAGCCGTTCAAGTTTTTCCTGCATATCTCGCGCGACCGATTGCGCCGACCAGCGCGAATCCCACCAGGCTAACGTCTTTCGATGGAGATCGTTCAGCCGGTCCGGATCGCGCAGGAGTGCGTGCGCCAACTCGATCCCTTCTCGCCACGAATCGACTTGAAGCACCGGCGCATTTCGGTAGAGTCCGTTATCGGGAAGGCGCTCGCAAATAATAACACATCCCGCACGCGCCGCTTCATAGTGCCGAAACGTTTCGGCGCTATGAAAACCACCTGGACACAGCGCGATTCGCGCGTTATTCAACTTCTCCGAATACACCGCCCGGCTAAGTCCATCGGCAAAATTCCGTGTGAAACAAATATATCCGCGTTCAAATTCACGGGAGAAATCAGTGCCAAAAATTAGACGAAGAAAATATCGCATCCTTGGTTTCGCAACCGCAGTCTTCACAATCCGTTCAGGGACAACTTTGAGCGTCGAAAGCTGGCGATACAATGACAACCGGTTTCGATTTAAGTTGCCTGAGAAAAAGACATCCAACTCGCGGTCCTTCTCCGGGATGGTCGTTCCGTTCGTCACCCCGTTCACACAACCAAGCGCAAGCGGAAAGATATTGCCCGACTTCCGTTCGTCAGGGAGATAACCTTTGAAAATTGCGACGTAGTGTTTGGCCAGTTCCAGAGGAATGGTCCCTTTTTCGTCGGCTACATAAACCAGTACTTTCCGAGGGTGCGGATCGTTGACCGACGCGGGCGTAATAGAGGAATCGCCGCAATTGAAAACGTGGAACGAAAATGAGGAGAACGATTCGCCCATCCGGTCACGCAGTGCGTCAAGGACACCGCACACATATTCCGATTCAATGAACTGATCAGGGGTCGACGTCGAATTCGCGTCGTACTGAACGTTGCTCGGCATATCCCACATATGCAGCGCCATATCCCTTGGAATTTTGGAATTCGCCCATCTTCTCGCGCACCGATCCATAGCCGATTCGGGTACGCTAACGATGAATAGTGTCAAAATAATCACCAATACGCAAGGGAAAAATGTCCCAATCGGTTGCAATTGGATATCCGATTGGTTGCGCGAGGCGGTTACTGGCTCATTTGGGTCCAGATCGGACACGTAGAGCGACCTCATTCGCATGCCTTGATGAATCAATTGACTATGTAATGGGCCATATGCGCGCCTACCTGGCTCGCCGTTTTGACCCACTTTTGTTAGGGTGGTGAATCGTATGGGCTGCACCACGTTGGCGTACAGTGGCTATGGAGGCGCAGAATATATTGAGATTCATGGCACATGCCCTTTTACCGTCCCTACTGGTC
>JAJDAB010000026.1 GCA_029262095.1 Candidatus Hydrogenedentota bacterium | reverse complement strand
AAAGCGAGAGCCGGATTATTTCCCTCCGGATTTGATTATCAGTCGCCTATTTTTATGAGCTATCTCACCAAGACCGGCGGCGAGCGCGGCGAACGATTCCGCGCGGAAGCGGTCATGGAAGAAATTGAGGCGTTGAGTGCGAGTGGTGGGCTTGATGAGAAAACAATCGTCTCCTTCACCATTAGCTTCGAGCCGAATCAGAATACATTCAGTACGGAACTATACGGCACAGAGTATCAGCGCGTGGTCGAGATGGTCGGTCGTTTTGGTAACGCCGTTGTCGCGATCCGTGGGCATGCCGACCCGACGAAGACTTTGTCCGAACTGGTCAAGGCTGGCGTCGCGAAGAACGTCTTAAAACGTTCCGGCGCGTCCGGCAACTATCGATATGCGTTACAGGGAAAACCGTTAAGTCTTGAGAACACAGAACAACTAACCGAACTTATTGAGACCGGCGCATTCGACGGTGTGCCCGAACATCGTCCTCGTGAGACCATGCAAGCCGCGCTAAATCTCTCACGTACCCGCGCCGAAGCGGTTCGCGACTCGATCATCGCTTATGCGAAATCTAAAGATTTGCAGTTGGACGTGAGTCAGATTCAGCCAGTGGGCGTGGGCATTCGCGAACCGTTCATCGCCAAACCGACCAGCATGGAAGAAGCGAAAGAAAACATGCGCGTCGAATTCCGCCTATTGCGCGTGGCCGCTGAAGCCGCCACGCAATCCGACTTCGACTTTTAAGCAGGACAACGGGTTCATAGTACCGGAGGTCCACGAGATGATTGCATGCACAAAACGCGTCGCTTGTTTCGCCGCGCTTGGCGTGATGGCGTTATCCAGCGCCGCGCAGGAAGTCTATCAGGACAATGTCGTGATCGTGCTCGATTCCAGCGGATCGATGCGAAAGTCGATGCGATCGACTGGGACGCCACGGATGGACGCCGCGAAAAGCGCGCTGAAGGCGGTGCTGCAACAAGTACCAAAGACCACGCATATCGGATTGCTCGTTTTTAGTGCGCGGAACGTTGAAAATGACTGGCTCTACCGGCTAGGTCCGCGCGACGATGCGGCCCTACTGGCTTCGGTTGATCTCCCGCAGCCTGGCGGTGGGACTCCGCTTGGGCGATACATGAAGATTGCCGCGGACCGTCTATTGGAAGAGCGGCAAAAGCAATACGGGTACGGTACGTATCGGTTGCTTGTTGTGACGGACGGGCAGGCGAGCGACACGCACCGCGTTGAAAAATTCACGCCGGAAATTATGGCGCGGGGAATTACGGTTGATGTGATCGGTGTCGACATGGGGGAGCGGCATACGTTGGCGACCAAAGTGCATTCGTATCGCAGCGCCGATGACCCCGATAGTTTGAAGCAGGCCGTTCAGGATGTATTTGCGGAGATTTCCTCAGACACGGCGACCGATACGGACGCCGATGCGTTTGATGTGATTGCAGGTATTCCGTCCGAGGCGGCTGAAATTATGTTGGTTGCGCTCGCGAAGTCCGGCAACTATCCAATCGGTTCGCAACCTGCGCAACAGGTGCGCGCTAACCAACAAACGGACGACCGGAGGGCGCAGCAGTCGCCGTCGCCGCGATCCGCGCCCGGAAAGACGGATCAATCGCTCCCGCAGGACGATGATGAGGGCGGTGGCTTTCCAGTCTGGCAAATCGCCGTGCTTGTCATCATCGTAATATTGGCGATCACTCGCGGCAATCGACGTAACCGCAAGCGGCGGAGGTAGTCTGAGTTTATGAGTGAACGACGGGCAGTACGAATCATCGTTGTAGCGGGCGTCTGGTGCGTAATCGTGGCGGTTGTCGCAGTGGCGTACCGCTTCCTCGTACATCCTTACTTCCAAGTTCAATTGGAGAACAATACCGGTTCGAGCAGTCAATATAGCGACGAAGTCATCATCGCGGTCGACTCGTTCACGGGCTATTCCATTCTCCGATCCGATGGCATGCGCGACCAGCTCAAACAAAAAGAGATTCGATGGACGGTCAAGGACGACGGCGCGGATTACAGCGATCGTATCAATGCCCTTCGTGATGGCCGCATTCAAATGGCGGTGTTTACGATTGATTCATTCATTGCCGCGAGCGCGAAAATAGACGAGTTTCCGGGTTCCATTGTGCTCGTCCTCGATGAAACCAAGGGTGCGGACGCCATGGTTGCGTACAAGAATGCCGTTGGCAGCATCCAAGATCTCGATCACGAATCAGCGAAAATCGTCGCCACCCCGAATTCGCCGAGCGAATTTCTTGCACGCGTAGTGCTTGCGCAATTCAGCTTGCCCCGGATGCCGAGCAAGTGGCTCGAACCGGCGGACGGCGCTGAAGCGGTGTATCGCAAGCTGCGCGGCGGCGATAAAAGCGCTAAACGCGCGTACGTGCTCTGGGAGCCGTTCGTGTCACAGGCACTTGATATTGACGGGGTCGAAATTCTACTCGACAGCTCGCGCATGTCCGGATACGTTGTTGACGTGTTGGTCGTGCAACGCCGCTTCTTGGCCGATAGTCCGGAAATTGTACGCGAAGTCGTAGAAGCTTATTTGCGGACGAGTTACTCCTATGGGCAAGAACGTAGCAGCCTCATAAAGCTTGTGATGGATGACGCGAAAAAAACAGGTTCCGACCGATTGACGAAGGAGCAAGCCGAACGCCTCGTCGATGGGATTCAATGGAAGAACACACTCGAGAACTATGTGCATTTTGGACTCGTTCCAAGTGATCGCGCACAGGGTTTGCAACACGTTGAAGATATGATTGCAAATATTACGGATGTCTTGGTCACGACCAAAGCCCTAAGTTCGAATCCAGTTGCTGGCAAGGCGTCCACGTTGTTCTACGATCAGATCGTGCGTGATCTCAAAGGGCAAGATTTCCACCCCGGCAAACAACTCAGCGTGATCGCGGGCGCGGGGCCGGGCCTTGATGAGCTCGATGCGGCGCGCGGCGCTAACAACTTGCGAAAGCTTTCTGACGCCGAATGGGACCGGCTAATTCCTGTCGGCGAGATTCGAGTACCGCCGATTGCATTTGCCCGCGGCACGGCTCGACTCAACGTCCAAAGTCAGCGCGAATTCCAATATCTGGCGAAGCGATTGCAGTCTCTGCCCGGCTATTACCTCACGGTCGTGGGCAATGCCCGCGCTGAAGGCGACGCCGATGCGAACCTGAAACTCGCAAACGACCGTGCTAGCGCAGCGGCGGAAGCACTGCAAACAAACGGCCTGCATGAACATCGAATCCGAGCGATCGCCGCCCCACCGTCAACGACCAATGGGTCGGCCCAATCGGTCAGTTTCATTGTGGGGCAGGTTCCGTATTAGTCTATATGGACTATGAAGCCTGTCCTCGACGAAAAGCGCCTCCGGCGCAAGATGTATCTAAAGCTCTTATCCAGCCCTATGACGCTCGTGCCGATGATGGCCGGTGTCAGCGCGATAGCGGGTTCCTGGGCTATGGATGCGAATCTGGGAGTTGGCCTGTTTGTGGGATTGGCCGCCCTTATGATCGCTGGCGGTGCGTTCATGACCCGGCTCATCGTCGCGGGCGAGAGCACTGCGAAAAAAGCGATTGAGGAGTTGCGACATGAGAGGCTGGCCGAACAAGAAAAAGAGCTGGACGAGCTGATTGCGCGATTGAAGGAAGACGGCGACAAACGCACGGAAGCGGCGCTGGGCGACCTACGCGCCATTGCCGAAGCATTTGAAAAAGAAGACCTATGGTCCGACGGGCTGAATTCGAAGTCCGCTTTCGATATTATGGATGGCGTTGGCCGATTGTTTGATCGGTGCGTAACGTCATTGGAGAAGACGTTGCATCTATGGCAGTTGGCGGGAAAAATGCAGACCAAAGCGGCCCGTAGACCGATTCTAGAACAACGTGAAGAAATTATCGGCGAAGTCGCGCGGAGCATCGCGCAACTGGGCAAAATTCTAGTTGACGTTCAGAAGTTTGAAGGGACCACTGAGAGCGCTGCCGGGCTCGGGCGGCTTCGAGACGAATTGGACCAGAGTCTGAATTTCGCCAAGCAGGTAGACGAGAAAGTCAAAATGCTCGACCGCGAGTTTAGCGCGGCAGAGATGAATTAGGAATCAAACGGGTTGGCGCCTCATCGGTGCAGCCACAACATAAAGGAGCGCGTCCGTGTTTAGAGCAATGGGACGATGGATCAAGGCGTTGGGGTACCTAGTGACGGGCCAGCTCGACGCTGCCCGCCGCACGCTCGATACCAATCCGCATGTCGTGCGCGCGAAATACGATGAAATCATCACCGCGAAACTGTCGAGTATTCACCAATACAAACAAGCAGTTGCGGGCCTCATCGCGCAGAAGGAAAACAAAGTAAGCAAGGTAAAGACCTTGACCGAGGCGGTCGAGAAGTTAGAGCGTCTAAAGGCCGGTTCGCTTGCGAAGGCGAAACAGACTGTCGAGAAAATGCAGGCCGCCGGCAAGACCATGGACGAAATCAAAAAAGACGAGGATTACCTTCGTTGTTTGTCCGCCTTCAACGATTTTTCGTCGACGCTAAGTGAAAAGCAAGACCGTATCACTGAACTCGAAAAAGACGTTGGCGAATACTCGGATCGAGTCGGCGAACACAAGGTACAGTTGCAATCCCTGATGCGTGATATCGAAGGACTACGCGCTGAGTCGCATGACGCTGTGGCCGAGATGATAACCGCAAAAGAAGAGAAAGAAATCGCCGACACGTTGTCCGGCATCGCGAAAGATGGCACCTCGGAAGAATTGCAGCGGATGCGTCAGCTTCGGCAAGAGATTAAGGCCGAGGCGACGATATCGAAGGAGCTCGCGGGTACAGATACGAAAGTGCAGGAGGCTGAATTCCTGGAGTTCGCACGCCAGAGTACATCCGCGAATGAATTTGACGCGCTGATTGGTCTGGCCGAAGCAGCAGAGACGAGTACGCCAGTCGAAGATCAAGCCGATTCCGAGCGGACATCATTGCCGGAGTAGCACGAAGTACAGACCTTATTGATAGAGCAATGGCGAGCCGCCCTAATGTGGCGATGCAGCTTCTCTCTCCTCGGAGAGAGCGTTAGGGTGAGGGGGCGTTTTCAGGATTCCGTCAGTCTTATGCGCGACAACAGGAGGTATATGGAATGAAGCAAAATTCAGTCAACCTTACGCGATTGTTCGTATGCGCCACGATCGCTAGCAGTCTAATTGGCACCGCGATAGCGCAACCTTCCTTCACGTTGGCCTGGAGCGAGTATCCCTCGTGGAGTGCATTCGGCGTCGCCGACGAAGTCAATATCATCGACGGGCGTAAAGGCAAGCAGGGCGACGTCGAGAAAAAGTGGAACGTCGATATTGTTTTGCAGGAGGCTGAGTATGACCCGTGCCTTGTGATGTATGGCGCGGGCCGAGTGGATGCGGTTTGCATCACCAATATGGACGTACTCAATCCAGCGATGTCGGTACCTTCAGTGGCCATATTGCCCACATCGACGAGTAACGGGGCCGATGCGTGTATAACGCTCAAGTCGATTACGGACGTGAAACAGTTGAAGGGCAAAAAAGTTTTCGGGCTTGCGCAGACCGTGTCTGAGTATTGTTTTGTTCGAAATCTCGAACTCGCCGGCGAAAATCCTTTGGACTATGACTTCTCGAATATGGATCCCGGTGCAGCGGCAATTGCCATGCAGCAGAAACAGAGAGGCATGGCTGCAATCGTCGTATGGAATCCGTTTGTACTCGAGACGTTAAACCGGCGCAAAGACACCCACGTCTTGTTTGATTCAACCACCATACCCGGCGAAATTATCGACATGGTGGCGATGACCCAATCGGCATTAAAGAAACCGGGCGGAAAAGATTTCGCCTGCGCGATTATCGACGCGTTCTATCAACTCAACAAACGAATGGCTGCACCAGCGACTCGAGACGATACGCTCATCGCGCTCGGCGAGAAATTTTCAAATCTTAAACTCGACGCGATGAAAACAGTGGTAAAGCAGACGCAGTTCTACGCGACACCTGACGCTGGTCTCGGCCTCTTCAAAGGCACGGAACTCGCCTCCACAATGGAGAAGGTCGTTGAGTTCTGTTTGTCGGCGGGTATTGTGGATAAGGCTCCGGACATCGCGTATGGTGCGTCGGGCGGTGCGCTTCGGTTTGATCCATCGTTCATCGAGGCCGTTGCGGCCAAGCAATAACTACAACACAAACGGGGGTACACGGATGTTGGGGAAGCCGATTTCGCAAGTCTGGCGTATTTTGCTGGGCGCGGTCGGCGTGTGCCTTGTGATCGGGGGATATACCTATCTCTCGAACGAGCGGCTCGCAGAAAACGAATTCGATCGCAGTGTCCCTTCTTGGTCGATGATGAAAGACGGCGTGCAGAAGGCGATGGAGCCGGACCGGCGCGATGAGCGGTGGTTGATCGTCGATACCAAGGCATCATCCTACCGACTCTTCCTGGGCCTGGGCGTAAGTATTGTGGGTTCGCTTTTTCTGGGTGTTTTGATGGGCGTCTTAGCGCCAATCGATTCGTTTCTCTATCCGATCATGGCGATGGCCTCTAAAATGGTGCCGACTGCGATGATCGCGGTGTTCTTTGTATTGCTCGGCATAGGCGAGAGCGCCTTCATCGGCATTGTCGTATTCGGTATCTTACCCACCTTGACCCAATCCGTAGCGCTTAGCGTGCGCGGCGTACACACTGAGCTCATCTACAAGGCCTATACCCTCGGCGCATCGCATTTCGAGGTCATTTGGAATGTGGTCTTACGTCAAATATTTCCCACGTTTCTTGATGCGGTTCGCCTGTCCGTTGGCCCCGCGCTAGTCTACTTGATTGCCGCGGAAATGTTGTTTTCGGACGAAGGGTTTGGTTATCGCATTCGCCTAGAAATGAAAAAACTCAATATGGACATTGTATTTCCGTACATCGCGATTATGGCGATATTGTTTTTTGTGCTGGATTTTGTGCTCAATCGGTTTAACCGTTGGGCGAATCCATGGAATACCCCAGCGGAACATTAGGCGGACTCACCCGACGTGGAAGATCATCTCGTACTCGAAAGCCGATCCATCAACCATTG
>JAJDAB010000025.1 GCA_029262095.1 Candidatus Hydrogenedentota bacterium | reverse complement strand
CGAATCCCAATCAGCCGCCGTATACTCAAGAGTTCTTAGACCGGTATCGCGAGGCGCAGATCGCGCGCAACCGACGCATTACGGCCTGGGTTCGCGAGAAGCTGGCCTCGCTGCGGGCCGCAGGAAAACCCAATCACGAATTCGCCTTTACCGTACACGGTACGATGGCGGATCCGCGCTGGCTCGATCCGGAAGTCGATCCCAATCAACGAAAGCCTCAGTGGTGTTTTCTCGGCAATCCGGAAGTCGTGAACGATGGCCCGGTCGGCCTCGCGCGATTTTGCACGTTGCGCAGTTGGCTTTCGCAATGGAGCTACGATGAATCCCACGCGGACGGCGTGCGTTGTGCGAGTGCGGTGTCTGTGCCTGCGCTGGTCATTGGAAACCTTGCCGATGATGCGTGTACGCCGAGCCATACGCACCGCCTCTTCGACGCGATCGCGCGCGAAGACAAGGAACTCCATGAGGTTGATGGAGCTACGCACTATTACCTGGGACAACCCGACGAAATGGCGATTGCGATCGGTCATTGCGATTCATGGCTAAAGATTCATGGCTTTGGAGATTAATCTAATGCACATTCGAATTGGTTTGACACTAGGAAGCACACACTAAATGGAAGAACATCGCAGCCTAATTATTTTCTCGTGCGTGCTCATCTACATGGGGATGTGCATTGGCGTCGGCTTGTGGGCGCTGCGGCGAACGAAGTCATCGAAAGATTTCTTCATGGCGGGCCGAGACCTTGGCATTTTCGTGACGGGTCTAGCCGTCTTTTCCAGCACGCTCAGCGGGTTCGGATTTGTCGGCGGTCCGGGACTGGTCTATCAGATGGGCATCAGTTCCATCTGGATGATTGTATGTTCATCGATCGGTTATTGCTTGTCCTTCTATCTCTTGGGGAAACGGTTGCGGCTCTTTGCGGAATTGCGCGACACCGTTTCGTTACCCGACGCCATGGCCGCGCGTTACAACAGTGAAATGAGCCGGCTGCTCTCCGCCGTGGCGATACTCTTCGGCGTGGTCACATACATGAGCGCGCAAGTACTTGCAATGGCGACGGTACTGCAGGACATTCTACTGAGTGTTGAGTGGATGCCGGAAATTAACCTAGCGACGTGCATGATTATTTCTTGTACCGTCCTCGTGTTCTACTGCGTAACGGGAGGCATCATTGCCGGCGTATACACCGACGTCGTACAGGGTGCGGTCATGATGATTGCCGCGGTTCTCGTGTTCTTCGCGGCGATTGCTGCGGTTGATGGCGGTATGATTGGCACGGTCACCACCATCATGAAAGACGATCCCGAAGCGATCGGCCCGTGGGGAACGCTCGGTATGATGGGTTGCTTGTCCTGGTATTTCTTGTTTGCACTTGGTGGCGCGGGACAGCCGCATGTCATCACCAAGATGATGATGAACAAGAACGTAAAAGACGCGAAGCACATACTTCCCGTGAGCATGGCGGCCTACACCGTATCGGCGTTGCTGTGGATTAGTATCGGCCTCACGATGCGTGCGCTCATCTTGCAAGGCGCGCATCCCGAACTCGCCAGTCCCGATGCAGCAGCACCCCAGTTCTTGCAACACTACGTCTCGCCCTTGCTAGCTGGTATCGTATTTGCCGGGTTGTTCGCCGCCATCATGTCGACTGCCGATAGTTTTCTGAACATCGGTGCCGCAGCAATTGTCCACGACATCCCCAAAGCGGTTATCGGTCGTTCACTCAATCAAGAGCTGTTGTGGGCACGAATCGCGACGCTGGTGTTGGCCGTAGTCGCAGGCGTCATTGCTATGTATTCCGGCGAACTCGTCGCGCTGCTCGGCGCGCTCGGTTGGGGAATCTTCTCCGCTGCCCTTGTGCCCGGGGTTGCCATCGGTTTCAACTGGAAACGCGCGACACCGTTGGCTGCGAATACGGCCATCATCGCGAGCCTCCTCATAATTCTGACCGTGCGGTTCGGAAAAATTCCGATACCATTCGGTATCCACGAAGGCGCATTGGCACTCCTCACGTCGCTAACCTTATTTTTTGGTATTTCGTTGCTATCGAAGCCGCCGAAACTCGACTCGGATATCGAAGCCGTGATGGATATTTAATCGTGCGCTACCAAAACAATGAGTGAATCAAAACCATCCACGCATGTCACCCCGGGCGCAGCCGAGGGATGACATGCGTCAGATTTATGGGCACGCTCGTTAGTTCAGCCGGAGGGACTATCATGTTAACGCGATTATTGGTCGCGACAGTTATCGGTATTCTTGCAACCGTCGCAACCGCACAACAAGTCGAACCGGCGCACTTTCACCATGTCCGCTACAACGTGACCCATCCGGAAAAGACACTCGAGTTTTACCAGAAATATCTGGGCGCAGTGAAAGTCAAGTACCGCAATCAAGTCGACGTCCTGTTCACGGAACGTTCTTTCATTCTATTCAACAAAGTCAACGAACAACCACCAAGTAAACTCGCCAGCGCGCTCTGGCACATCGGCTGGGGTGGCATCGATGGACCAACCGAATACAACTGGTTGCTCAGTCAAGGGGTGGAATTCACGATACCGATCACACCGCTCGGTGATAGTTACTACATGTACCTTGCTGGTCCCGACAAGGAAGCAATAGAAATTTATACCGGCCCGCGCCACCACCGTTTTAACCACATCCACCTACTCGCCGACGATGTGAACAAAACGACCCAATGGTACATCGACCATCTCGGACTCAGCGCGCGTCGTCGCACCGTTGAAAAGCCGGGACCGGATGCCGAACGCCGACTATGGTCGAACGCGGTGACCTGCGATAACGTCGGTATTATTGTTTTCGGTCGCCCCGACCCGGATCAGATCACGACCTGGTGGCCGACCGCGGATATGGGGGAGGAGTTTGTTAAGCCCGATGGCCGAGCGATCAATCACTTCGCATTCTCGTATCGCAATATCAAACCTGTGTTCGATCGAATGAAAGTGAACGGCGTCGAAATCGTTTCCCCGATCACGAAAGACTCAAACGTCGGGCACACGAGTTTCTTCGTCCGAGCACCTGACGAGGTCCTCATCGAAATTGTGCAGGCTCGACCCATACCCGAAGGCATTTGGGATTAGCGACGCCAGCCTGATCGTTTGCGGCCAAATCGCGCATAGATAGAGTGGGTACAATGGACGCGATAATTCGAACGACCAGTCTCTGTAAAGCATACGGCGCTCAAATGGCCGTTGATGGGCTCGACCTGTTCATCAAGCCGGGCGCGGCGGTGGGCTTATTGGGACCGAACGGCGCAGGCAAAAGCACGACCATCAATATGTTGCTTGGCCTCGCGTCCCCGACCACGGGCACCGTTTCGGTCCTGGGGATGGACCCTGCCCTCGAAGGCGCCTCGGTTCGCCAGCGGGTTGGTTATGTGCCGGAGCGTCACCACATTTATGGTTGGATGACTGTCGAGGACGTGCTTGGGTTTACTCGTTCTTTCTATCCCACCTGGAACGATACGCTCTGCGAAGACCTTGTCCGGCAATACGCGCTTCCGCCGGGAAAAAAGGTTAAGCAACTATCGCAAGGGATGGGGACGAAGTTGTCGCTCATCCTCGCACTTGCGCATGAGCCCGAACTACTGATCCTTGATGAACCGACAACTGGACTCGACCCGATCGCGCGTGACGAATTCGTGGAGGCAGTGGGTCATTTGCTCGACCGTTATGAGAAGACCATCTTATTCTCCAGTCACAATCTCGGCGACGTCGAACGAATCGCAGATACGATCGCGATAATGGACGAGGGGAAATTGCTTGCGCAACGGCCGAAAACCGAACTGATTCAATCGACAAAGCGAATCCGGGTATCGCTAAACAAACCAAACGGCAAACCGGAATCGCCGGACGAAACGATTCTAAGCGAGTTGGAAGGTCTCGAGTGGTCGTTGACCATGAGCGGGTGGTCGCCGGAGAAGTTGGCGAGGTTGCAGCAGGTCGAAGACGTAGACTCCGTGCAGGTCAGCGATATGGCGTTGGAGGATATTTTTCGCGACTACATTCGAGGGCGGCGAACCGCGTGATTCGCGCGATGATTTGGAAAGACGTTCGGCTGGTTGCACCCGCTCTGATGACTGCGGTGTTCCTCTTTGTTGCGTCCTACGTATCCATATTCTTGTTGACGCGATCCATGACCCCCGGACCGTTTCCATGGTTTGATGCGATGGTCGTGGGTTTGCACTTCTGTCAGTGGTCCATGGTCATTGCCGCGGCTTTGATTGGCGGTATTGCATTCGCGAGCGAACGCGAGGACGGTTCATACCGATTCCTCTACTCATTGCCCATTCCGCGCCGTGATGCGGCCATCAGCAAATTCGTCGTCGCGCTGATAGTGTTCGAGTGCCTGTGGATATTGCTCGCGTTGGCCGGGCATGTCATCGAGCCGCTTTCCGCGATGAATACGCGAGCGCATTTGCCCGGGGCAGCCAGCCCCTCCAGTATCGCGGCTTGCTCGTTCCTCGTATTAGGCGCGTCCTGGTGTTGGTCGGCATTGGTGACGAAGCCTGTACTCGCCGCGATCAGTGGATTAGTGACGGCACTCATCACGATGTTTCTCGTGTACGCGATTTGCCGCTCACTCGCTCCACTCACTGTCCCGCCTGGTATCGATCAAATCGCGCCATGGACTTGGCCGTTAGGGCTGGCGGGATTTGCCGTTGGCGCGAATGTGTATTACGCCGAGGACAGAGATCGTCGCGTTCTTGGTGGTCGCTCGAATTCCAGGGCCGCATCATCCGATTCGGTGCTTCGTTTGCCCAAACGGGCCCATCCGCATCGTGCGTTGCTCTGGAAAGACTGGCGGCTCTCGCAGACGATTCTGCTCGCAGGGGTATTAACACTCGTTCTGCCGTATGCGTTTCCGGTTTTGGTCCAATGGCGCGGTGAAGGATCCTTGGAAGCGTTTGCAGTTGCGACTACGCAGACCTTATGGCTTAGTTGCATTGTGTTCGCGATTTGGGGCGGTTACATTGTGTCCGCCGAACGCGGGTCGCAAACCGACCGATTCTTGCAGGGCCTTCCAATCCGCAATGCTTCAATAACAGGAAGCCGCCTGCTCCTTACATTCGTTCCCGCTCTGATCATTTTTCTCTCGAATATTGGCGCGATGCTCGCCCTACACATGCTCACGTTCCGTCAATCGCCAGTGGACGAACCCGTCGAGGGCTTCTACCACATGTCATGGCCCCTGCTCGTATTCCAAGCAAACTCGCTCATGTTTGCGATGCCTACGTTCGGGATGCCGCTGGTCTGTTTCGGCGTCGCATGGTTCGGCTCTATTTCATTAAAACGGCCGTTCCTGGGAATCGGACTGGGCGCAGCCGCACCAGGTCTGGTGCTCATAATATGGTTGTCGTTTATCACGTTGGTTGACGATGGACTGCGTCCAATTCAGGCGGGACTCGTCTTCCTAGTCGCCGGGATACTCGCGTCGCTATTCTTGCTTGCGCTCGGCTACACCAAGCTGCGCGGATCTGAACCGACATGAAACGCGGCTGGTATCCGTGGATAGCGTTGGTTGCCGTGCTCGGATTCGCGACGGCGGGCTTACTCACTATTGATCCGATACCGGCCAAACACACCTACAACCTTCAAGCGGTTTTCTACCCGGAACCGAGTGCGCATCAGGGCTATCAACTCACCAAAGTACGCATCGGCGAACGGAATGTATCAGCGTACGTCTTAACCAAAGAAGGAAGTGAACGCTCACCCCGCCCTGCGGTAATTCTCTCGCACGGCGGCGGGATTACAGACCTACTGGAATACAAACACCCGCAATACAAGGGCGAATTCTTTATCTCCCGGTTCGAACATGTACCGTACCGGCTTGCGGATGCCGGATTTCTGGTTGTCGCGATCGACAATTGGTGGGCCGGCGAGCGCTACAAGCCGGAATACGCGGAGATGGCGCAAGCGGAACCGTTGCGTAGCATTTTTCGCGCCTGGGTCCAGACGCGTATCGATGTATCCAGCGTCATCGACGTATTGGAAAAGCGCGACGATGTGGACCCGAATCGCATCGCAGTTGCCGGATGGTCAGGTGGAGGAATCGTCTCGCTCATGTCGATGGCCCTCGATGAGCGAGTCGCGACCATTGTCGCATGGAAAGCCGCTCCCGATTTCATGACGAAGATATCTGCGCGCGGGCAAGGGATGTTGGTGAGTAACGCATTCAAGAACGACCAAGACTTTATCCAGGAACTCAAGGAAGGCGACGCGATTTACCACTACGAAAACATTCCGCCGAGACCATTGGCGATCATCGGCAACTACGAAGACCCTGCCATGCCTCGCATTCTCGCGGAACAGTTTGTTGAGTTGCTGAAGCCTTCCTACGCAGAACACCCAGATAGGCTTAGGCTTTCATTGTACAAGACACCCAAGCCGACGCATGACCTCACGCGCGAATCTCTAGTGGAAGGATGCGATTGGCTGATTGACGTACTGAGTGCTGCAGATGATTGAGCGATAAGGGAGGGACGCGCTCCTGCGCGTCCAAAATAGATTGCGGACACGCAGGAGCGTGACCCTCCCGGAGATCATCGTCTCGATAGCGTCCTTTGGTCCCCGTTGCGCCGGGTAAACTTCGCGCGATCAAGCGTTTCCAACAACGGGATAAGATATTTTCGCGATGTTCCGAGCACGCCTTTCGCATCCGACGCGGTGAACGCGGTCCCATTGTCGAATGCAGCTTTGAGTTTAGTTTTCGCGTTCTCGACGGCGTCGCGATGAAACACAATATTTTGCGTAGATTGTCCGCGCGCGTCCGTCTTAGCTGACACCAATGCGCCCTCTCGGATGAGCCACCGGTACAGGTTGTCAGTTTCGCTGCTGACGACATCGGCGGGGTTCGGTGGCGCCAATCCGCCAACTCTAAACGCGGCCTCAATCGCCGACGCGGCTTCGCGATCCGCTTCGGAGAACGCGCCCTCCGGCGTGAATTCCGGTAGGTGCAACGCGCCGCTCGTGCTTGCAAGCTTTTTCTTCTTCAATAGCCATTGCACGGCCCCATCCAACACACGCGATTCGAGTCCGTTGAAGTGCGGTGCCAGCTCAGCTGCGGGTAAGCCACGATCGGTAGAATTCGCATCATGATGTTCACGAACGAGCTCGGCGATATCCGTCGCAAGCGACTCGAAAACTGCCGATTCGACGTACCATCCATCGTCCAATTTCGCAGCGCCTATCGCATTCAAAGCATTTTGAACGTCCGACCGCTTCAGCCGCCGGTCCATGCCCAGTCGCTTGCCATCGACGCCGTTCCGGCCCGAGGACAATAGCGCGGCGGCCACGATTTCCACGGTGTCGTTACCCGCATATGCGCGAAGCCGTTGCAGCGCACCTTCGTCTTTGCGACTGTAGGCGCCGTCCGCCGAATCCAGAATTCGGCCACCACCAATCGTAACCATCGGCGAATAGAAGCGTGCGATAAACGGTTCCAGATGGAGCGGGGCCACCGGTTCCTCAAATCGTAATTGAATCAGGGCGGTGTCGCCTGGTGCGATTTCATTTCGGTCGAGTAAGTGCGTATGTGCGAATGTTTCCGTCGAACCAAAAAGTACGCGCACAGGTTGGCGATGTTTCACTGGCCCGCGCGCGCCACGGAGCACCTCAAATTCTACGTCCAACGTGTGTGTCGGGCGAATCGATCCCGGCGATGCCAGAACGTCCCCGCGCCTTAATTGTTCTTTGCTGACGCCCCGAATGTTGACCGCAGTGCGATGTCCGGGTTCCACGCGATCCACCTTGCTCCCATGCGATTGTAACTCGCGCACTTGCGCTTCCAGACCGCTGGGGCACGCGATAAGGGATTGGTCGGCGGACAGCGAACCTCGCCGCAATGTACCTGTAACGACAGTCCCGAAGCCAGACATCGTGAACACGCGATCGATGGGTAAATAGGCAAGGCCTTCATCTCGAACCGGATCCGCGTTCGTGATTACAGAATCCAAGGCCGCGCGCAAATTGTCCAAGCCATCACCCGTTTCACTTGACGTATAGACCAGTGGGGCTTCTTCGAACGGTGACCCATCCAGCAATATTTCAAGTTCTTCCGCAGTTGCTTCGCGTCGCCCCGGTTGCGCAATGTCACATTTGGTCACTGCGATGACTGCGTCACGAATGCCCAGAAGGCGTGCGATATCGAGGTGCTCAATTGTTTGAGGCTTGACGCCTTCGTTAACGTCAACGACCAGTAGAATTGCTTCGCACCCCGTTGCGCCCGCGATCATGGTTCGGATGAATCGTTCGTGGCCTGGCGCATCAATGATGCCCAATTCACCGGCGGGTAACGCGAGGTGGGCGTACCCCAATACGATTGAAATACCCCGATCCTGCTCTTCCTGGAGCCGATCCGTTTCTGCACCGGTCAACGCGCGCACCAGCGCAGTCTTTCCGTGATCGACGTGGCCTACTACGCCCAGCGCGAGGTATTTCATGACGCGATACGGCGCAGCGCGTCTGCGATCTCCGCAATTTCTTCATCGGCAACTGTACGTAGATCGAACAACAACTGACCATCCGCGATTCGCGCGATAATCGGCGGATTGTTCGCCCGCAAGGCGGCGGAGAGTTCATTCGCGGAATGCTGCGTGGACGACACCGCGAGCAATCGCGTATCCAGACCGTTGTCCGGCAACGAACCGCCACCGGCAAGACTTTCGCCGTTAATTACGTCGGTCGTATAGGCGTCGACATCTTGGAACATCGTCGCGAGTTTGCGCGCTTTTACGCCGACATCCATTGACGAAGCGGCGAGCATCCGCAAGGCCGGAATGCGATCGGGCTGATCGGGATGATTGCGATACAATATTAAGGTGGCTTCAAGCGCCGCCAAATTTAGTTTGTCAATACGCAACGCGCGTAGCATCGGATTCTTTTTCATGCGTTCGATGTACTCGCGGGCACCGACGATAATTCCACACTGAGGTCCGCCCAGCAACTTGTCGCCGCTAAACGTAACAATACCGACACCCGCCGCGACCGCTTCTTGTACCATGGTCTCGTGCGGTGCATTCAAATCCGCCAGATCGACCAGCGCGCCGCTGCCCAAATCTTCGAGGACGGGGATCGTGCGGTCATGCCCCAGCGCGACGAGTTCAGCGCGGCAAACTGTTTCCGTAAACCCTACGATGCGATAGTTGCTGGGATGTGCGGACATCAATAGCCGCGTACTCTCCGAAATCGCATTCTCATAATCGGCGGCCCGCGTTTTATTCGTCGAACCCGCTTCGATGAGTTTCGCGCCACTGCTCGCTATGACTTCGGGAAGGCGAAAACTCCCGCCTATTTCGATCAGTTCGCCACGTGAGACGATCACCTCGCCGCCCCGTGCAAAGGTATCGAGCGCCAGTAACACCGCTGCGGCATTGTTGTTCACGACCAGCGCGGCCTCAGCGCCAGTCAGCGCGCAAATGAGCGGTTCGACGTGTGCATAGCGGGAACCTCGCCGCCCATTCTCTAGGTCCATCTCCAGGGAGGAATACCCCAGCGCAATTTCCTGGATAGCTTCGACCGCCTCGGGTGCCAGCGGCACGCGGCCCAGGTTTGTATGAATGACGATTCCCGTAGCATTGATCACCCAACGCAATCTACGGTTCGCCGCCGTCTCCATTGCCCCCGACACCGAAGTGAAAAAGCGCGATTCGTCGAATGTAAAAGCACCAACCATGCCGTTGCGAACATGCGCCCGTAATGCGTCCAGCCGTTGACGGACCGATTCCGCTACGAGCGGTTTAGGATGCTTGGCTAACAGTTCTTGAGCCGGTTTAGATTCGAGTAACCGGTGAACCTGTGGCAGCTTCTTGAGGTTTTCCTGTTGTTGTGCGTTCATGAATTGTACCTTGCGTCCAGTTCAATAGAATACGTAGCGAACGCACAAATTGTAAATGTGGCATTTCCTAGACGCCCGTGTATCCTTTCAACAGATTTCCCACGAGATAAGCCAGTGCGGCTGCAAAGCCGCCGACGCCCAAAGTCTCAATGGCGCCAAAGACCAAGGATTGATTCGTCACGCGTCCGCGCACGGCGCCTATGCAAGCAAAAGCGAGCGCGGTGGCGCACGCGCTCGCAATGAATGTCTTAGTCGGACCCAGAG
>JAJDAB010000024.1 GCA_029262095.1 Candidatus Hydrogenedentota bacterium | reverse complement strand
TCTCTGATCGATGTCGAATTGCGTATCGGTAGCAGCATCGGAATTCAGCGGAACAACTGCTGAAAATGGCACCTGCGCCAACGCAGGGAAAGGGATGAATAGCAGAACGATGCCGATAGCGCGTATCAAAGGTTGAGCGTGCATGCCTAATGTTCCCAGTCTCTAATCCGAACAATACAAATACAACTGAATCCCTAGTTTTGTTTCGAGATTCGGTTCCAGTGCGTGTTTACCGCGAGTTAACCACAAAGACACAAAGTACAGCACTCATTCTATCTAATTTTACCGAAATATGGTCTTCAACACTCTGTGGTCTCTGTGGCAAACAAAGAGATGGTGACCCTGCTTTCATGTTTTCGCCGAAGCGCCGGGCTACGAGGCAGATGTGACAATTTCCAGAAATCGCTCTGCATAATTCAGAATATCCGGCGTAGAATCGGATTGAATTGGCTCAAACGACGCATCATACCGAGCGCCAACCGTATCAAGTTCGGCTTGTTCCGCCAACATCCATCCCATGATGGCCGTCCCCAGCGACGTGCCCTCATTCTCAGCCGACACCAATACATTCAGATTCGGACAAAGCGATGCCAGCGCGTGACAGAACGTAGTGTTCTTCGCGAAACCGCCCTCAATGTATACGTCACATGCCTTCGCTAGGCCAAGCGCCGAGAGAATTTCTGCCGTTGCAATCGCGAGGCCGAGATTAATCGCGGCGAAATACTCCTGACCCAGGTCATCGAATCGCCTCGATTCAGCTTGCAAGGCGTCAAGCGTCCACGTCTGGTCTTTGAATACTACGCACGGAGTCGCGCTCGGAAACGCGGAAGCGCCGGGCATTACGCCGGGTATGACGAACAACTCCGCGTTATTTATAACCCGACGCAGCGCCGCCAAATCCTGCGCATCCGTTTCGCTCGTGAACTCGCCAAACGTATCGTAATCCAATCCCGCCGTCATCAGTGATGTTCGCACAGGGCGTTCAAACGGATCTTGATTGAAAAACACGCGACGTGCCACTTCCTCATCGCTCAGAACGCGCGCACCGCCAGGACGCATCGTCACATTCCAAGTCCCCGTCGATAACAGCACAAACTCGTCGGCTTGCCGGGCAAAATAGGGAAGGAGATTTGCGTTGGAGTCATGAATTCCGATGGTGACAGGACACTTCACCGGCAATCCGCATTCTCTCGATATCGATTCCGATACCGTACCCGCCGCATCCCACGAACGCCGCATCTCTCCGCCGAAAAGCGTATCCGCGCCCAACGCCCGAGCGACACCGCTCCATGCACCGATGGCGTGATCCCATAGATACGTGTGGTTGCCCGGAAATGTCGGTTCGAGTGCACAATTACCGGTCAACGCGTGTGCAAAGTAAGGCCCCCAAAACAGTCCCCGTCTAGCGAGAGCCCACTCATTCGGGTGGCGCGTCTTCGCAAGGTGTAACACCTTCGCCATATTCGCGAACCCGATATCCGCCGTAGCAGTCTCACGATGCAACGCCTTCGCCGCGCCATACGTCTCGTAGAATTCGTCCTGGATTTCGGTGCCACCCTCGGAGGTATACGAAATCACCGGCAAGGCCAACTCACCCGCTTCATCCAAAAGGGCAAGCGTCGCGCCATGGCCCGAGATTGAAATCGCACGAACGTCATACCGCCCCGCGAACGTCGCTAGGCCATCGCGAAGCCAATCCAAAATCGTGTCCGTGTCCTCAACATCAACGTCGCGCCACGGCCGTGTTTCAATCGTCGCCCGACACTCATCAAGGACGTCAAAAGTGAGGGAGTACGCCGCAAGCTTTTTGTTCGTCTTGCCAACGTCAAAGACCGCAACAACAGGCTCACGCCTCAATCAACCCACCCTTGAGCACCGCTTCCCGGCGCTGCTTGAAAAACTGATTGGTAAACTTGTCCATCACCGAAGCCGCGACCCCGAACGGAAACGTTGCGCCATATCGATCCGGCAGTTGCTGGTTCGACCTCGTGGTCACTTCATACAGCCGTTCCATTTCCGAGACGAACAACGCTTCAAGCGCCGGATGCTCCGAAATAAGCCGTTGCGCGAAATACGTCCCGAATGCGATATGCCGCGATTCATCAACTTGAATATTACGCAGTCCTTCGCGCAAGCCAGCCATGATTTTTCGCTCGTCGATACACAAATAGAAAAGACGATACCCCACTTCGGCAAGCACCCCTTCCACGACCTGGTGATACGTGACCGTGGCGCGCATCTGCGCTTCCGGCGACCGGTCTTCGTTCAGCGCCTGCATGGCATCGGGAAGAATTTCCGAGAACATATTACCTTCACCTTCGGGATATGGAATGTCTTTTCCCAATGTCCCTGGCAATACTTCTTGAGTCCACCGCTCGAAAAATTCGACATGCACCGATTCTTCGTACGTTTGTTGGCTAATGTACATCTCTTCCGCGATTCGTCCGCGTTCCATCCGCAACGTTTGCTGCAACGGCGCGAGATCATGCGTCACCGCGCGCTCGCCTACTAGGAACCCTACGACCTGCGACAGAAGGAATTTCTGTTCCACTTCGTTGAGCGCAAGCCAATCCTTCCGATCCTGCGAAAAATCAATCGCCTGCGGATCCCACGCCATCCCACGACCTTTGCGGAACTCGCGGATCGGAAACGATTCTAAATCGAGCGGCATATCAGCTATATCCTCTTCAAAGTAGGAGCTACCTGGAATTTGTTCCGAGTTAACGGCATATTATGGGCGTTCAGCTTACTTGCGCGCAAATGCAAACGGTCGCGATGCGGCGGCCATCAACGGATATATCGATATGCAAGGAATCCAAGCCTACGGTGCTTACATCCCGTACAGCCGAATACAGCGAAAAACCATCGGCGAAGCGCTCCAGGTTCGCGCCGGAAAAGGCGAGCGAACCGTCGCGGGCTACGACGAAGATGCCGTCACGATGGCCGTCGAAGCAGGACGCGCCAGCCTAGCGAACGTCCGGCCCGAGTCCATTAGCGCATTAGCCTTCGCGACTACGTCGCAACCCTATCAGGAGAAACTAAATGCGGCCGCAGTTCACGCCGCGCTCGGTCTGGAGCCAACGGTCCGTGCCGCGGATGTCACGGGTTCAGCGCGAGCGGGCTTGAGTGCGCTCGTTGCTGCCGCTCGATCAAATGACACCACATTGGTGTCCATGTCCGACATTCGCCAAGGCGCGCCGGAAGGCGGCGCGGAACAATCCGGTGGCGATGCGGCGGCGGCGTTCATCCTCGGCGATGCCGATCCCGTTGCGGAAGTACTCGCGACATACTCTGAAACCCTTGAACATCAAGCACTCTGGCGCTTGCCGGGCGAGGACTTCGCAAAGACATGGGAAGAACGGTTTGCACTCGAAAAAATTTACGTGCCGTTGCTACACGCTGGACTGCAAGGCGTCCTGCGAGAAGCCGGCACGGATGTTGGCGGCGTAACCACATTCATACTCGATTCACCAAATCCGCGAGCTTCGGCTGCGGTGACAAAAGCCGCAGGCCTCCCGCCCGAAGCTTCAGGCGATCCGTTGCAGGAGACGGTGGGGCATACAGGCGCAGCGCACGCGGGACTCCGGCTCGCGGCTGCTCTGGACACAGCGAGTCCAGGCGACATCATTGTTGTCGTGTCTGCATCGGATGGCGTCGACGCAAAGCTATTGCGGGTTACCGATGCGATTGGGTCAAAACGGTCTCCGATCTCCGTTATGGACCTCATCGCATCGAAGCGAAACGACCTGAGTTACACGCGTTTCCTGAAATGGCGCGGCATTCTTCCCACCGAGCGCCCACGCCGCCCAGATCCGAACCGCCCGGCCGGTCCGCCCGCACTCCGTCGTCGCAATTGGAAGTTCGGATTCAAAGGATCGGAATGCACAAAGTGCGGGGCAAAGCACCTGCCGCCTCAAGACGTGTGCGTGTCGTGTGGAGCCCAGGGCTCAATGCAAGAAATTCCGTTCGCCCATCGCATCGGCAAGGTCGCAACGTTTACACTTGACCGGCTCGCTTACACACCACAACCGCCCATGGTCTCCGCAATCATCGACTTTGAAGGAGGAGGCCGTGTCGAACTCGAAATTACAGACTGCGATCCCGAAACCGTAGCCATCGGCGACGACGTCGAAATGACCTTCCGCCGATTGTTCACCGCGGACGGCGTGC
>JAJDAB010000023.1 GCA_029262095.1 Candidatus Hydrogenedentota bacterium | reverse complement strand
CGCGCCGCACATTGAGTTCGCGAAAGCAATAATCGATTCCTTGACAGGCTACGGTGAACCCCGTCATCTGATTCCGCGCTTTTTCTACGATGTACGCGTCCAGCGAACAGTTCCGATTGCGCCAACTGATCCCGCCGATCGTGAGCATGCCCAACGGTTCTTCACCAGGCCGTTGCGCGATGAGATGCAGATGACCGGGAATCATGCCTGGCATTTGTCGGCCGATCATCCCCACGAGGTGTTGCCGAATTTGTTTCGATGTGCGCACGGCGTCACCGTAGATAAAATGCACGAACGCCGGATCTTCCATCCACGCCACCATGGTGTCGATGTCCGATCGATCAGCACGTCGGATATAGGCTTTCGATTTGAGCGCCATTTTAGGGTTCCCGTTCGCCGGCGAAATCCCGGCGCAACACACCGAATAAGTACACGTTTTCCGGACCGTCATCGCGGAGTACGTGCTGCCGTAGAATCGCCTCCCGTTGCGCGCCGAGGTCGAGAAGCGCGGCATGAAGTGTTGTTGTCTTTGCGGATATCCGAACAGAGGCTCGGTGAAGATTTAGTTCATCAAAACCGAATGCGATCGTGAGATTGTGCGCAGCATGCAGACACTCCGACGACGCATACGACTCCGGCACATACACGTCGTAATACGCGGATCGATTTCGCCAGCTCGTCTTCGTAAACGCAGCCATCCCCAGCGCGGCACCGTCGTCGCTCTCGATAATAAAATGGCCGGTATTGGATAAGGCAGGCCCGAACCCACCCGTGAGAATCGACAAAATTTGTTCACGAAATTGCCTGATCGACCCAGCTTGTTCGCCCAGAATCATTCGCATCAATTCCGGGTCGCGCATCCAATCAACAAGAATGGCGAGGTCCGCCTTTTCAGGGCGTCTTAATCGAGCTGGTAAAGCCGCAACGTTCATCTAGTCATTCTCGGGGAATAGCGAGAGCGATTCCAGATCGTGGTATCGACCGCCCGAATAAATCAGTTCTCGTTGAATGCCATTGCTCGTATAGCCGAGACGCAATAGAAAGTCGCGATACGCGGGTTCCGTGTCCAGGCAATGTGCCATCAGTTTCCGGCGCTTCTTAATTTTGAAAGCCTGATCGCGCACGAACGCAAAAGCTTCATCCGCCTCCGGCGTGGTATAAAGCGATTCATCGAAGAACGCGAACATCGCTTCGGCATACGGCGAATCGCCTGCCGCCGATCGCATCACGGTGCAACCCAACACCACACCCTCAAGGTCTTCAACGATGTAGAATTCGCCCAGTTTCCGTTCTGGATCTTCGAGCAATGGTTTCAATTCGTCGATCGTTGGCGTGCGCAATTCCATATTGGGGCCGAGCTGAAACGTGCGGGGTTTGCCCGGGTTGTACAGGCCCCACAGACCTTCCGCATCGTCGTACTCCGCGGAGCGAATGATGATGTGATCGCAGGTAATCATGTCGAAGGGACCGAGGTAAAGGCGGAATGATAAACAACAACTCCAGCGGCGTACACGCAACCGCTGGAGACAGACGACGTGGAAACGAAACGCTGACAGTCGGCGTTAGGTGCCGGTGATGACGCCGTTATTCTTCGCAAACTGAAAGTCGACCAATGCAGCCTTTATCGTCAGGAGCAGGTCGGTCTTCGCGGAACCGCCTCCTCCACCGCCGACGAGGACCGCAGGTTGAGGTCGTGAAGTTGATATCGAACGTAAGTGTTTCATGGGTATTCTCCGAGATCCATCTCTGGTACGAATTCCATTGGATACTACACCAATCCGAGGCGAATTCACCTCAGATCAGATACAAAACTAAGCTGCTGGCTGATTCTTGCCCGCCGTAAATACCGTAATCGCGGAAATGAGACCGTCAAACACGCTACCAAAAGCGCTAAACAATACCGTGGCGATTTCGAATCCAAACGTGATAAACGATAGGATGAACGCCAAATCCGTCTCCGTCGCTTCGGCGGCCTGTGGTGTTTTCGAGATGGCATGAACGTGCTTCATTAGAATCTCCCTGATGGGCCGAGCGTGTGTGGCCCCCGTTTCCAATGTACAACTACTTCGGACAACAATACTTACGGAGTATAAAGACCCGACGTTGAACAGTCAATGACCGTGACCATCCGGTCATACTACCCCAGACAATGGCACGTATTACTGAGGGCTAGGTGAATACGTTCCCCACGGTCAAAAGGTTGACCGATCCCCTAAGGGCCGATTAGCTCGACGCGCCTTCAATTGCCACCGCGTCGTAACCATATGAATGGGCGCTGGGCAGGTCGCTTGAGCCCATTAGATGGAGGTCAATCGCACGTGCGGCTTCGCGGCCTTCGTGAATCGCCCACACGACTAGCGATTGGCCTCGCCGGGCATCACCCGCGACAAAGACCTTGTCCACATTCGTGCTGTAATTGCCATACTCGGACTGCACGTTGCCACGGTTGTCCAAATTCAGACCCAACAGAGTCGGGATATCGTGTTCCGGATGAACGAACCCCAGCGCCAGCAACACCAGCTCACACTCAATCTCAAATTCGGATCCCGGCACTTCTCGCATCTCGGGACGGCCGTTTTCGACCGGAATCCACTCTACGTGGACACCGTGCAGTTTCTTCACGTTGCCGTTCTCATCGGCTTCAAACCGTTTCGTCAACACATTCCAATCGCGCTTGCCACCTTCTTCGTGACTACTCGACACGTTTAACGTGAACGGCCAATCCGGCCAGGGATGATCTTCCGTTCGCACGTCGCTGGGTTTCGGCATGATTTCAAAAGACCAAACCTTCTTGGCACCTTGACGCAGGCTTGTGCCTAAACAGTCGGAACCGGTATCGCCGCCGCCCAACACGACCACGTTCTTGCCCTCGGCGGAAATAGGCGCGTCCGTCACGGCTTTGTTCGACACCCGCCGATTCTGCTGCTTGAGGAACGTCATCGCAAGATGAACTCCATTCAAGTCATGTCCATCGACTGGCAGTTTACGCGCCTTGGTCGATCCGACGGTCAATAAGACCACGTCATTCTCTTGCGCCAGTTGCTTCGCGTCTATATCGAGGCCGACTGATTGCCCGCACTCGAAAGTGACGCCCTCGTCTTCCATCTGCTTGACGCGACGGCGTACGAGGTGTTTCTCCATCTTGAAATCGGGAATTCCGAGTACCAGCAAACCGCCCGGTTCTTCATCGCGCTCATAAACTGTAACCGTGTGACCTGCCCGGTTTAACTGTTGGGCCGCGGCTAGGCCTGCGGGGCCAGATCCAACGATGGCCACGCGCTTCCCGGTGCGGTGTTCAGGCGGCTCGGGCGTGATCCAGCCTTCTTTGAAACCACGATCTACGATCGCACGCTCAATCAGTTTTATCGTGACTGGTGGTTCGTTGATACCAAGCACACAAGCCGCTTCGCAAGGTGCCGGGCAAACTCGCCCCGTGAATTCGGGGAAATTGTTCGTGGAATGAAGACGTGCAAGCGCACCTTTCCAATTTTGGTCCTTGATCAGATCGTTGAAGTCCGGAATGATGTTCCCGAGCGGACATCCCGACATACAAAATGGCACACCGCAATTCATGCACCGGAAACCTTGGTCGCCCATCTTCTCGTCATCGAAATCGTTGAGAAATTCACCCCAATGCTTCAGCCGGTCATCGGTCTCATCGTAGGCAGGGGTATGCCGACCATACTCCAGGAATCCTCGTTCTTTACCTGGTCGCATGCGCTACACCTCCGCCATTTCAGGTTCGCCGGCGGACTGCTCCATCTGCTCCAACACACGCGCGTAATCGCGGGGCATAACCCGGACAAAATTATTCATTTCAACTTCCCAATGATCGAGTATCCGTTGCGCGACTGTGCTTTGGGTGTAAGCAACATGCCGTTCCAGCATGTAACGCAGATCGTTCTGACTCTTTTCGTTCATTCCTTTTAGATCGACCAAGCCGGGATTGCACAGCCGGTTGAACGTACCATTCGGGTCATGAACAAACGCGATACCGCCGCTCATGCCCGCAGCAAAATTCCGGCCGGTCGGTCCCAATATCGCCGCACGGCCGCCGGTCATGTATTCGCAGGCGTGATCGCCTACACCTTCCACGACCGCCCATGCCCCGCTATTGCGAACGCAAAACCGCTCGCCCGCGATACCCCTGAAATACGCTTCGCCCGCCGTCGCGCCATACAACGCGACATTGCCGACCACGATGTGATCTTCCGGGGTTATCGGTGCCGCCGCGGGCGGGCGCACGATGATCTTTCCGCCGGATAAACCCTTGCCGCAATAGTCGTTGGCTTCGCCATCGACGTTTAACGTAACGCCCTTCACGGAAAATGCGCCGAAGCTCTGGCCCGCACAACCGTGACAATCAACCCAAACTGTGTCTTCTTCAAGTGATCCGGTGTACATGCCGAGCTTGTGGCGGCGGGTCAATTCGCTCGACAACATCGTGCCGACGGTACGGTTGATGTTGCGAATGTCGATATCGAACCGAACTTTCTTAACATCCGCCAGCCGTTCTCTTGGCTCCAAGGATGGTGCGGCATTCTTGATGAGCGTGTGGTCCAGCGCCTTGTCAATACCGTGATCCTGTTTCTCGCTGCAATAGAGCGTGGCCTCTTCGCGGCGGCGCTCCGGAACGTGCAGCACACGCGACAGATCCAGTTTGCGCGCTTTCCAATGATCCGGCAACGGATCGTATTCAAGCCGATCGGCGCGGCCTATCATTTCATTCACAGTGCGGAAACCGAGTTCCGCCATGATCCCGCGGCACTCTTCCGCGATAAAGTGAAACAGGTTCACCACATGTTCTGGCTGACCATCGAACTTCTTGCGCAATTCCGGGTCTTGCGTTGCAATGCCGACCGGACACGTGTTGAGGTGGCACTTGCGCATCATAATGCACCCCGATGCAATGAGTGGCAGCGTAGCGAAGCCAATCTCGTCCGCGCCTAACAAAAATCCAATTGCTACGTCGCGTCCAGTTTTCACTTGGCCATCGGTCTGCACGCGAATGCGGCTGCGCAAATCGTTTTCAACGAGCACTTGATGCGTTTCTGACAAGCCAAGTTCCCATGGCAAGCCCGCATGTTTGATGGAGCTGAGTGGTGAGGCACCTGTACCGCCGTTGTCGCCGCTAATCGTGACGAGGTCGGACTTGCCTTTGGCGACACCCGCAGCCACTGTCCCGACTCCGACTTCCGAGACAAGCTTCACGGACACGTTGCCATGAATATTCGCATTCTTCAGATCGTGAATCAGTTGCGCCAAGTCTTCGATCGAATAGATGTCGTGATGCGGCGGAGGAGAGATCAAACCCACGCCCGGCGTTGAATACCGGACTTGCGCGATCTCCTTAAAGACTTTCCGACCGGGCAGTTCGCCGCCTTCGCCGGGCTTCGCGCCCTGCGCCATCTTGATCTGAATTTCATCCGAGTTGACGAGGTATTCGTTTGTGACACCAAACCGGCCCGACGCAACTTGCTTAATCGAGCTGCGCCGTAAATCTCCGTTGGCATCCGGAGTAAACCGTTTCGGGTCTTCACCGCCCTCGCCAGTGTTACTCCGTCCGCCAATACGGTTCATCGCGATGGCCAGATTTTCGTGGGCTTCGCGGCTGATCGAACCGTAGGACATCGCACCCGTGCAGAATCGTTTTACGATTTCCGTCCACGGCTCTACTTCATCTATCGGAATCGGGTCTTTCCTAAATTTGAATAACGCGCGCAATTGCGACGTATTGCGATTCCGGCTGTTGACCATCTCCGCATATTCACGGTACTTCTGTGTGCTGTCGGATTTAACGGCATGTTGGATTCGGGAAACGGTTTCCGGATTGTATTGGTGGAATTCGCCGCGCTTACGCCAGTGGTAATAACCGCCCGGGTCCAGTTCACGTGGGCGCGCATGCTCCTTCGGATAGGCGACGGCATGTCGAATCAACGTTTCGCGGCCGACATCTTCTACCTCGATGCCTCCGATACGCGAGGCCGTGCCCTCGAAACAACGCTCGACCAGCGATTCACCCAGACCCAACGCCTCGAAAATCTGGGCCGACCGATAACTGTGCTGCGTCGAAATCCCAATTTTCGCCATCGTCTTGAGCATGCCCTTCTCGATGGCTTTGATGAAATTCTTTTGCGCCGAACCGGGGTATTCTTCAACAATGACTTCATTCCGCACCGCTTCATCGAGCGTCTCATACGCCATGTACGGGTTAACCGCACCTGCGCCGTAGCCCGTCAGCAGGCAGAAGTGCATCACTTCGCGCGCCTCACCGGTTTCAACGACCAGGCCGCATTCCGTACGCGTCTGTTTCCGAACTAAATGATGATGGACCGCACCCACCGCCAATAGACTCGACAGCGGGCACCGTTCGCTGTCCACGCCACGGTCGGACAAAATGAGGATGGTCGCGCCACCGGCGATCGCCTCGGTCGCTTCGGCACAAATCCGCTCCAACGCCGCCTCGACACCAGCCACGCCATCTTTCGCGGGAAACAGAATCGAAATGACCGCCGAGCGAATACTCGGTTCGTCTACTTGTTTGATGAATTCCAGCTGTTCGTTCGTAATGATGGGTGACATCAAGTGAAGCTGTTCGCAGTGCTCGGGCGATTCCGCGAGCAAGTTTCGTTCGCAACCAATGTCCGTTTCCAGCGACATCACGATTTCTTCGCGAATCGGATCGATCGGTGGATTCGTTACTTGCGCGAATAACTGTTTGAAGTAATTGAACAACAACTGGGGTCGCTTGGACAACACCGCCAGCGGCGTGTCATTGCCCATCGAACCAAGCGGTTGAACGCCATCCCGCGCCATCGGATACAACAAGATCTCTTGGTCTTCGAGCGTGTACCCAAATACTTGTTGGCGCTCAAGCAACGACACTTCGTCGTGTTGTTGCCCGTTCGACAACGCCGCATCATCCGGAATTCGCACACGGTGCGTGTCTAACCACGTACGATACGGCTGCCGGCTACAAATTGATTCTTTGATTTCATCATCGTTGACGATACGTTGCTCGGTGGTATCAATCAGGAACATTCGGCCCGGCTGCAGACGGCCTTTCTTCACGATTCGTTCCTGCGGCACATCCAGGACGCCCGCTTCCGACGCCATGACCACGAAGTTGTCGTCGGTAACCCAATATCGCGACGGCCGCAGACCATTCCGATCAAGGACCGCGCCAATTTGCAGCCCGTTGGTGAACGCCATCGAAGCCGGCCCGTCCCACGGCTCCTGCAGACAGGCGTGATATTCATAGAACGCCCGTTTCGCGTCCGACATCGACTCGTGGCCTTGCCAGGGTTCCGGCACCATCATCATCATCGCATGCGCAGGCGATCTACCGCCGCGCAACAACAATTCATACGACTCATCAAAGCTCGCCGAATCGCTCGCGTGCACGGTATGGATTGGTGCTAACTTCTGAATGTCATCGCCGAACAAGTCGCTCGCAATATGCACTTCGCGCGACCGCAACATATTCAGATTGCCGCGCAACGTGTTGATCTCACCGTTGTGCGCTAGAAAGCGAAATGGCTGCGCCAATGGCCACGAGGGAAACGTATTCGTGCTATAGCGTTGATGCACCAGCGCAATTGCGCTTTCGAAATCGTCTTCGGATAAATCGCTGTAAAATCGATCGGTCTGCGGCGCGAGCATTAATCCCTTGTAGCAAACCGTGCGCGCTGAAAAACTGGATATATAAAAACTCGCCGCGTCTTGAAGCTGCTCATGCCCAACGGCATGTTCAATGACTTTGCGAATGAGAAAAAGTTTTCGTTCAAAGGCTTCGACCTCTAACCCAGACGCAGCCTTGATAAAGACTTGCCGGATTACAGGCATCCCCTCCCGGGCAAGCCAACCGATAGCGTTAGCATCATGCGGCACGTCGCGCCAACCCAATATGGATTGACCTTCATCGGTCGTGGAACGTTCGATGATCGCTTCGCAGGTCTTGCGATCGGAATCCGAGTGCGGGAGAAATAGCATACCCGCCGCGTAATGCCCCGCTTCGGGCAAATCAAATCCCAGCCGTTCGGCTTCCCGGCGGAAGAATCGATCCGGGGTCTGAACGATCATACCAGCGCCATCGCCCGTTTCGGGGTCACAGCCACAAGCGCCTCGATGCTCAAGATTCTCTAAGACTTGCAGGCCTTGGCGCACGATTTTGTGGGACTGTTTACCGTCAATATTCGCGACGAACCCAACGCCACAGGCATCGTGTTCATAAAAGGGCTCATACATCCCTCGTTCTGAGCGACGATATTGCGGCACGCGTTGATTCCTTTCGTAGCAGTATTCTCAGTTTCCCGAGGGGCAACCCATAGGCGACACGGCGAACAGTGTGGAAAGAAGTTGGCGGTCCCGCACCGGGTCAGCCTTCATTACCGTGACTTGATAGGGTACTAAAATGACGGTAGGACTGTCAATTTCCCCCGCCAATAGCGGTTAATTGAACATTTCCCTCACCCGAAGGACCGTTGTCCGTGTCGTGGAGGAAGGCAACACCCCACTCATTTCAAAGTCATTCGGATATGGAAGGATTTAGGCGCCGACGCTTCGAGTTCCGTGAATCTGGGTGTTGAGCGAAGTGGAATACTGATCGAACGCGTTACCGAGATCATCGCGGACCGGTGTGAGCGCGGATGTATATTGGCTCTGCGCGTCGACCGCACGTTGTTCGGCTTGCCGAAACGCGAGCCGTTGCGCGCTCGTTCTACCTGGATCGGCGCCATTCAAGGCAGCGCGATTCATCGTTTCGTAATTGGCGCGTAGCGCATCGCGCAGTTGTTCCGTCGCAGCGCACACGGAATCTGCGCTGGTCCTCACAGGGCTTCCCTCGGGGAATAGCATTTGTACCGCCCGCTGAGCGGACAGTACTTTGTCAATATTTGACTGGCAGCGGTGCTGATGGTCAACAATCGAGACCCCGCCATCCCTCGGTAGTTCCGAAAGGGGAACCGCGGCCGCCGTAATAAGGTCTTCGCTCGCGTCGAAAAGCGCCATCGCCGCGTCCACGCTCTTTTCCGTGATCGGACTAGCCCCGTTCGAACCTAGAGGCAACGACACACCGTTGTCTGTTTCTGATGACGAGGCGAGTTCTTTGGCGAGCGAATCGAGGCGTTGATTCATCTCCGTGGTCTGGCGCGCTAGTAAAGAATCCATTAAGGAACTGAAGTCTGCGCTCGTCGGATAGGGTCGGAGCACATCCTGCAAGTCCGATTTCTTCGCCAAACTCGCTGTCGCGTCCGAGAGGTCTGCTTTTTTGGCCAACGATTCCGTGGCCTGCTTCATGTCTTCCGTTTTTGGCAACGCTTCCAGCGCGCTGGATAGATCGTTTGTTGCCGACTCCAAATCGGCTTTGTCCGCTAGACGCGCCTCAAGTTCGGCCAACTTCGCCGCCAAGCCCTGAGTCGAATTTGCGAGTTCCTCGCGGGTCGCGGCCCGTTCCTCGAATTGTTTCGCGCGGCTCGAGCGCTGCGCACTTACAACCAGCAACGCTACCAATAACACTGCCGTAAATGCCTGAATGCTAACCAGTACAATCTCGATCGAACTCATGACAAAAAACCCCACCGTTCAGGCCCAAAGCCGCCGCAACGCAGGCTCCGCGGACCGCAATGCGCTATCGCTCCGCATGGTACACCACAATCGCCGGAAACGCACTAGGCAATTCCGGCGGCAACCGGCTGGCGAAATTCTGAACCAACGGAGCAACTGACGCTATTTCCGAGGCGCTCCAATAAGAAACGTTATATTCAAGTTCGTATCTCGAATCGGCGTCGTGCCAGTCCGCCACGTGTATTCCAGAAATGGTTCGACGAGTTCGTCTAGCTCGACCGGCGTGTAACTCCGAAAATGCGAGACAAGCCCGTCCCACAAGGTGACCAACGGCATTATCGGAATCAAATACGTCCATAGGAATCGCGATGCCGTTCTTGGATGAATGGCGGGCGTGACGAATAGGACAATAATCGGGATCAGCACCAAGGGCAGCATCGATGCCAAGCGCCGTTCGACGAGCTCAAACGTTGCTATCGGTTGTCCGGCTTCGACTGCATTCCGAATCACCGCACGCGCATCACCCGGCCTAAAGTGATGTAAACCATTGAAGATCGTTCGAATGCCTCTCAGTGATTCGGGTACGTCGGTCGCGTCAATCGGTGCATCTTCGAATCGAATTTCACCGTCTGATTCGTCGACGATGCGTTCAAAGGCCGCGCGATTCGGAAATTTGTCCGTAAGAACAAATTGAAGATGAACGTCCTGTGCACGAAGGTCTTCATCGATCGCAGGAATGGGCCCTGCGCCACCCGAACATAGATCGACTATGTTCGTTACGCCGGATTCCTCGGACAGGGTCCTTAACAATGCCGGAATCGGTTCGTGCATTCGAAATTTCGTTTCGACGAAATGCAGGTAGTCCGTCATCAGATTCCGAATGGAGGTCGGGAACCATGAATAATCGGCCAACTCAAAGAGATGTAACCTTGGGATCGACATTCCTGAAACGGATTCTCTAACCCCGCATCATCGGCATCG